>DATCFI010000299.1:0-39402 GCA_036509585.1 Hanamia sp.
TATAAACCGAGGATGATCAAGTTTAGTTCAATTATGTGTAAGAATCTTCTTATGCTGAATGAGAAAAGCCGTGTGAGGTGAGAATCTCAAGCACGGTTTTGTGAGAGGCTTGGGCTGAAATGCCCTTGCCTACTCGACAAATTCTCTACTGAGCTATGAATCAAAATCTCATCTATTTGTTCGTTTACTGTACTTTTGCTCCGGCTGAAAATTCATTAACGCCTAGCCACCGCCAATTCGTAGACGTTGTGCTTCCTTACAAATGGAAAGAAATAAACTAATAATAGATAAAATGAAATTGACAAACTCTTTGAAAATTGGAATTGTAGGAACAGGAATGATTTCTAATGTGATAGCAGATGCCATTAAAAAAGCTACAACTAGTAAAATAGCTGCTGTATCTAGCAGATCAGAAGATAAGGCAATGGATTTTGCTAAAAATCATAACATTGAAAAATCATTTGGTGATTGGAAAGATTTGATTAGTTGGGAAGGTATTGATGCCGTCTATATCGGCGTACCAACTATTGCAAAAGAAGAAATTGCTATTGCTGCTGCAAAGAACGGAAAGCATTTATTAGTAGATAAGCCATTTTTAAACTATCAATCAGTCAAGCAGATGACAGACACGAGTAGAGAGAATAAGGTTGTCTTTATGGATGCAACACATTTTGTACACAATCCAAGAACCTTACATATTCAAAAGAATGCTATAACGCAAATTGGAACTCCTCAAGCCGTAAATACTTCTCATTTCTGGCCAATTTCAGACATGAACAATATTCGTTTCGATAGCAAACTAGAACCAACCGGAGCAATTGGTGATATGGCTTGGTACTGTGCGAGGGCAATAGTTGAATACTTGCCTAATGCAAAAAAAATAAAAGATATAAAGAGTTTTGCTCAACGAGATCCAAAGACCAGTGCTATTTTACGAGGGGGTGGGATTATCATTTTTGAAGATGGTTCAACATCAAACTGGAGTGCAGGTTATAATGCAGGAGTGGCTATTATGGATTTAGACATTTTGGGGACAGAGGGTTTGATTAGTCTCAACGATTTTGTACTTGATTGGTCAAAAGGTTTTCCTTTTAATGATCCTGAATACAAAGTGGGCTATACTTTAAGAAAAGGGGTAGCTACTCCAAAAGAATTTGAATATGTTGAAACACCAAGTGAAAAAGCTCAAGCAGTTCTAATGATAGAAAGGTTTGCTAAGCTTATTAACGAAGACGAAAACGCAAAAGAAGATGCAAGACATAAGGCAGAAAACACCCAACAAATAATAGATGCCATGTGGAATAGTATAGAAAAGTAACCAAAAGGAGAACGAATTTATAAGACAATGTGGCCAAAAATAGTTGGTAAAATTCTTTAAAAAGCAATCCGGTTAGGGATTTAATCAAAGTTCATTGAAAGTGGTTTCAATGAACTTTTTTTGTTTAATGAAAAAAAGATAAGATTTTGTCCAATTTGTGGTAGTGAAAAAGTACAAAAGTGGGGTAGTCAAAAAGGCAAGCAACGTTACCGATGTCAGAATGTTTTCACAACTTTTCCTTTCGTAACAAAGCTGTTCAACAAAGCAACCAGTTTATATGGTTTCGTAAATGGATTATGGAGCGCCAAGTTTACCAGTATTTGAGCAGGGATAGCGGTATGTCTCAAAGAACAATACAACGGCTGTTTAAAGATTATTTAAAGAAAGTCCCAAAGGTTCCCCTTCGTAGTAAAAGTTATGTCCATTTACTTATTGATGGCACTTATTTCTCAAATGGGCTTTGTTTGATTCTGTACTATGATTATGACATTCAGTATGTGCAGCTATACAGAGAAACCAACAAGGAGAAACTGAAAGAGATTAAAGAAGATTTACAAAATTTAAAACGACTGGGTGTTGATGTTTATAGCGTCACTTGTGATGGCCATTCAGCAATATTAAAGGCGGTAGCCAAAGTGTACCCAAATGTGGTAGTACAGCGGTGTTTAGTGCATATAAAGCGTCAGGTACAAAACTATTTAAGCAGAAAACCCAAGTTAGAATTAGCCAAAGAACTGCTTCTTATTTCAAAGCAAATAACCTGCATCAGAAGTATCGATCAGGCAAACTTTTGGCTAGTCAATTTACATAACTGGCATGAGAGAAACAGAGAGTTTGTAAACGAAAAAACAATGAATGAGAGTAGTGGGAGATGGTAGTATAAGCATAAGAATTTACACCTGGCAGCTACTCACTTAATCAATGCGGTTCCAAACCTTTTTTGTTATCTAAATGATTCTGAAATACCCTACACAAGCAATCAAATAGAAGGATATTTTTCACATTTAAAAGAAAAATTAACACTGCATCGGGGCTTAAGATTTGAAAGCAAAAGGAATTTTATAAAGTGGTATATCTATTTTAAAAACCAACAATCTAAATGAGTTTTTTTGCCATAAAACTTACCAATAATGAATAAAAAAGACGGCCTGATTAAGACCGTCTCATTATCGTATAAGTACCAAATTATTGCTCGCAAGTTGCTCTCCAGCAGAGCTTGTTACTCTTCATTTGGTAGATCAAAATTCAATCAATTTTTAATCAAAAAACCAACTATTTTTGGCCACATGACCATGCGGAACATTTTTTAGTGCATAGAAATCCTGATCGTGAGCGGGTATTTCAATACCACTTTCCCAACGGGTAGATCCGTAGAAATTCAAAGTGCAGGGATCGTTAAATACTCCTCCATCAACGGTCAGATGATAATAGTGGAAGCCTTCTTCCATTGGACCTGCAGTCGTGCCCATCCAAACGCTGTCAGTTACTTTTGTTAAAGGAGTTCCTCCCTTGGTACCGCCCAGTCCCAAACTTACCTTAACACTGTCGGCTTTAGGTGCCGTTATACGGAACCTTGCATAACCCTGCGAGTTTACTTCTGGATATTCTTGTCCCGGCTGATTTAAGCTAGAAGGTTTGAAATTTTCAAGTGGTGCTGTCTGAGTCTGAGCATAAGAGATTCCACTAATTAATGTAGTCGCTAAAACAATAGCTGTAGATTTAAAGTTCATTTGGTAATTATTTTAAATTAAAAACATGAGTTAAAACCGTATTTAGATCGTTTCGAAAGCCCGTGATGAGTATACTATATTTTATAACTTTGGATAGTCACATTAACCCACTTCATTAACCAACGTTCCAATTCCTTCAATTACAATTTTTATTTCATCTCCGCTTTTCAAAGTGAAATCGTTCCCTGGAACAATTCCTGTTCCTGTCATAATTAGACATCCATGAGGAAAAGAACATTCACGATAAACAAACGAAACCAACTCTTCCGGCGATCGTTTCATTTGACTCACCGCAATGCTTCCTTCAAAAACCTTTTCGCTATTTCTGTTTATTTCTAAGTGAATAATTGTATCCCTGTTCAACGGTTCTTCAGTAATAAAAATGCAAGGTCCAATTGCTGCACATGCATCATAAGTTTTTGCCTGTGGCAGGTACATAGGATTTTCACCTTCGATGCTGCGGCTGCTCATGTCATTGCCGATGGTGTAGCCAACAATCTTTCCAGAAGATGAAACAACAAGTGTAAGTTCAGGTTCAGGCACATCCCATGTAGAATCCTTTCTGATCCTTACTTTTTCTTTATGTCCAACAATTCTATGAGGATTTGCTTTAAAGAAAACCTCTGGCCTTTCCGCTTCGTATACTCTTGCATAAAAATCTCCTCCACCGGCATCTTTACTTTCTTCCTGCCTTCCATCTTGCTTCTTAAATAAGTGACACCACAAGCCCCTAACTCTTGCCCACTGCCAATAGGCGCAAGAACATCATTCGGATGATTTTGAGAAGGAGAATGAACTTTGATTCTTTCTTTGATTTTCTGAAAGAGTTCATCATCATTTATAAACTCATCCCATTTTTCATTTTCAAGAAAATAAAACCCATTCTCGTTTTCTATTACAATGGCTTGTTTGGTTTTGTACAATTTCATTCTTTCCTGGTTTTTCATTTTAGAAAATAATTCATTTAATGCAAGTCCCTGGTCACTTCTCCAGATGATCCTCCGTTCAAAATATTCAGGTCAGCACCTAAGTGCGCCTGCTGCACATGATTTAAGTAAATTTTTACATAACCTCTTTCTGTCACTGGTTTTGGAGGAATCCAATGACTTCTTCTTTTGTGAAGTTCTTCATCGCTTACATCCAAATGCAATTTTCTCTTCTCAACGTCTAATTCAATCATGTCTCCATCTTTTACCAGCCCAAGAACACCACCAATAGCAGATTCAGGAGAAACATGAAGGACAACGGTACCAGCCGCGGTGCCGCTCATTCTGCCGTCTGAAATGCGAATCATGTCTTTGATTCCTTTCCGCAATAATTTTTCAGGAAGATCAACATTACCAACTTCAGGCATGCCGGGATAACCAACAGGTCCTGCATTTTTTAAAACAATCACTGAGTTTTCATCAATATTTAAATCAGGATCGTCAATCCTTGCGTGATAATCTTCTATGGTTTCAAATACAACTGCAGGCCCACGATGCTTCATTAGCTGTTTACTTGCAGCCGAAGGTTTGATGACGGCACCTTGCTCACAAAGGTTTCCTTTAAGGACTGCAATACCTGCGTTTTCCTGCAATGGATTATCGATAGTTGCAATCACATCCTCATTGTAACAAATAGGAGTATCGTTGTTCTCTCCAATCGTTCTTCCGTTTACAGTGATCGCATCATTGTGTAAATATTTTTTGAGTTCTTTTATTACAACAGGTAACCCACCAGCGTAGAAAAAATCTTCCATTAAATATTTGCCTGAAGGTTTAAGATTGACCAGCAAAGGAATTATACTCCCAATGGCATCAAAATCTTCAAGCTTTAATTCAACACCAATTCTTCCTGCTATGGCTAAAAGATGAATGATAAAATTGGTTGAACCACCAACTGCAGCGTTCACAATGATTGAATTCTCAAATGCCTGTCTTGTCAGAATTTTTGATAGCTTTAAATCTTCTTTCACCATTTCAACAATTCTTCTTCCTGAAAGTTGTGCCATTAGTTTCTTTCTTGAATCAACTGCAGGAATAGCAGCAGCGCCCGGGAGTGTTAGTCCCAATGCTTCTACCATACAAGCCATTGTTGATGCTGTGCCCATCGTCATGCAATGACCTGCACTTCTGGCTACGCCAATTTCTGCTTCTAAAATATCTTCCGCTGTATAATTTTCAACCAGCTTTTTTTCTTTTACCATCCAGTTGAATGAACCGGAGCCCAAACATTCTCCCTTAAATCTTCCATTCAGCATGGGCCCACCTGGAACAACAATGGTTGGAAGATCAACACTGCATGCACCCATTAATGTGGAAGGAGTCGTTTTATCACAACCCGTTAACAGCACCACACCATCAATCGGATTAGCACGAATAGTTTCTTCCGTATCCATCGCCGCTAAATTGCGAAACAGCATTGTTGTTGGACGCATCAGCGTTTCGCCCAAAGAAGTAACAGGAAACTCCAACGGAAATCCGCCTGCTTCAACTACACCGCGTTTTACTACTTCAGCAAAATCACGAAGATGTCCATTACATGGCGTAAGCTCACTCCAAGTATTGCAAATGCCAATAACAGGACGACCACGAAAATAATCATCGGGATAACCCTGGTTGCGCAACCACGACCGATGCACAAATCCCATTTTGTCGTCCTTGCCAAACCAATCGACGCTGCGGAGTTTGTGTGGCGAAAAATTGTGGCTTGTAGAGTCTTTCATAGAGTAGCACTTTATTCCAATTGTAAAATACGTTCGCATCTTTTGATGTGCAGCGTATTAAATACTTATAGAATTAAAAAATTTCCAACAGAAGTTTTCAACGAATCTTTATATTCTATCCTAATAACAAGCAAATTTAAAGACCCGATGTAGACACATAAGGTCTGAGTGCTTGGTTGAGAAAAACCTGGTGAGGCGTATGTCGCTTGCCTGTATTTGTTCCCGTTTCTTTTATTGCGTATCCCAGAATACTCTTGATGTTAACTTATCGCCACCCATTGCAGCCGCAGCGGCTTGATAGTTTGCAGCATTTGCAGAGGATTCAACATCCGGATAAGACAACCTTCTTGCAAATCCTGGACTTCCAAGAACACCAACCACAGGATTAGGAGTTAAAGCAGGATATCCGCTTCTTCTAAAGTTGGCAAATGCCTCCGTCCCGTTTCTGATATTAACGATCCAGTATTGTGTGTTGATCAGCATAAGCGCATCTGTTGAATTGTATAATACTCCAGGATCATTGATGTATGTAGTTATGTCGGCACCCGCAATAGGAGTGGTTCCGGGATAAAGAGAATATGTTAGCATATCAGCAGTAATACCATCTTCATAATAGGTCTTTGCGGAAGCGTCCCCACCGGCGATCCAGCCTCTTTTAGCTGCCTCTGCCAGCAACAAAGATGTTTGCCCATATGTAACCCAGAAATCAGGCGCTGCCGGAGAGGCCAGTATATTTACATTAAACTGTGAATAGTTTAATCCTCCACCTCTGCTACCTCTGTATGGTGGCGCTGCAAGCACGCCAGCATCTATTCCTATTGGAACTCCGAACTGATTTGCTAAAACAACATCCGGATTTGGATCAGCTGCAACATTACCCGGGTCTGCAAAATTTGCTATCATGAACTTTGCACGGGGGTCATTAGTCAACTTGAGTTGATTAACAAATGGTTCTGCTGCGCAGTTAAATTGAGAAAAATTTCTTAACACCAGGTTGTCATTGTCTGTATATAGCGTTCCATCATATTTCACAAATGCATTATCAGCATTGGAAGTCATCACTCCACCTGCAAATGCTTCTGCTACAATAGATGCGGCTTTTGTCGGGTTAATCTTCGAATACCGCATTCCCAATCTTAATAGTAAGGAATTACCCAATTTTTTCCATTTGGCTACCTGATCTGCTGCGTTGGCTGTTTTGGTCGAAGGTTGAGCATTTGCACCGTAAAAAAGGTCCGCTGAAACGTAGTCGCCAGACGGATTCAAGGTAGCTACGGCTCCTTTAAGTTCTTTATAGAGATCATCATAAATAGCTGCATCATCATCGTATTTGGGATAGAAAATGGCATTGCTATCGCTTACAGCTTTTCCTGCTTGGGAGTAGGGAACATCCCCATAGTCGTCCACAAGCCCCATAAATACCTGAGCTTTCCAGATTCGAATCATACTCTGTAAATTAACACGCGCTGTGTTCTGACCTAAAAGCGACAAAGCTTGCATCATATTTTTTATCGGTGCGTTATTACCGTTAGTTCCCCCGGCATATGACTGATCCCACTTGGGGTTACTTTGACCATCCACATCCTCATTGAAATTAAAGCCAAGATTAGCGCCCGTATTGTAAGGACTTACAAACTGCTGAACAATCGTGTGTTCTCCATTCCAGGTTCCGATATGGGACCTTTGTGATCCTGCAAACAAAAGAGCAGGATCAACTGAGTTTATTGAATAAGGATTGGTGTTTACTTTTACAAAATCTTTGTCGCACCCTACAAAAAGCAAGACCGTGCATATAGGGATTAGTAGTTTACATGTTTTTATCATAATCGTTAGAATTTGACATTTAAAGTAATATTATAATTTCGGGTTGTTGGCAATGAGGAATTTTCATAACCAGACCTGATGTCCCCGGATGACTGGATGGCTTCCGGATCAAGACCGGGTAAGTCTTTATAGAGTATTGCCGCATTGCGAACAGAACCAGATAATCTTAGTCCCTTTACTCCCTTTAAGAATTTCAGGGAATGTGTATTATGTACCAGGCTTGTCAGATCATACGCTAACGAAATACTTCTCAACTTAACAAAATCTGACTTAAAGGTAAAAGGATCCCCAATTTGAAAGTTCCGGTAATCAGCCCAGTAACTCTGCAGGCCATTGCCTGCAACAGTAATCGCAGTAGTGTTGGGCAAGCCTGAACTTTCATAGACCCCCGGAACTATTAGTCCTGTTTCACGACCTTCCAATGACAATGTAGAAAGCCCTTGCCTTGTCATATTCAAAAGCGTTGAAGATAATACAGTACCTCCAAACTTGTAATCAATAAATATTCCGAGACTCAGATTTTTATAGTTAAAAGTATTACTCCAGCCACCTGTAAACTTAGGAATTGAACTGCCGACAGGATAAAAACCATTGCCTAACGGACCTGATGATTTGTCTTCTATTAAACGACCATTTGCACCGACTACAACTTCACCCTTTGCATTTCTTTTATAATGTTTTGTATACAATTGGTTCATAGCCAGCCCTTCAGTGTAATTTATTTCTCCAAGAAACTCATTACCAGTGCCATTAAAATAAAGCAGCAACCTGGTCCCGCTTGGTGCGCCAACATCGAGGACTTCCGTCTTTAGATAGGTGTTATTCCAGGAAGTCGTCCAACTAAAATTTTTGTTTTGTATTACCTTGTATTCAACAAGAGTTTCCAAACCGCTGTTCTTTAAGGAGGCCTGATTCTGTTTTGAAGTATTATATCCCGATGCGGCGGAAAGGTTAACGTCAATTATTTGATCGGTGGTTATTTTATCAAATCCCGCAATATCTAAAAGAAGCCGGTTATTAAACAGTCTCATTTCAAGACCTATTTCTTTTTCTGTTACGGTAAATGGTTGCAACAGCGGATTAGGCGCATTGGTGTTAGCGACACTTGCTAAAGTTTGGCCATTAAACAAGTTTGAATTGATACCATAAGTTAATACCCCATCGTATGGATTCAGCGAAGCAACACTACCTACTTTTGCCCACGATGCTCTCAGTTTACCAAAAGAAAGCCAGGTTTGATCCTTTAATAATTGCGAGAAAACAAAACTGCCTGATACGGAAGGATAGAACTTGCTGTTATTTGCCGGATTTAATACAGAAAACCAGTCATTTCTACCTGTAATGTTTAGGTAGAGCAATCCATTGTATCCCAATCCTGCCAAACCATAAAGCGAATTGACACGTCTTTGGGAAAAACCGAGAGGATTTGCAGTTTTAATTGTACCGTTAGCAATTGTATAAAGATTAGCAACAGTAAAATTACTGGCACTTTCACTCATATTGTGATACTCAGATCTCAACGTATTGCCACCAAAACTGGCATCAACAGAAAACTTTCCAAACTGTTTGTTGCCACCGATAAGGAAGTCTGCATTTACATCGGTTGTCCAGGTGTTGTTTAAATTGTAATTACCTCTGTAGGTACCATCACTATTAGTTAGTACACCGGCCCCGGTAGCATTCGAAGCATTCCACTCAGTGAAATCATTATAGCGATCCAGGTTGAACCTGCCTTGGGCATATAGCCAGTCTGTGATGTCATAACGTATTGTAGCCGTTCCGAGAAGACGATTTCTGTCTTCTTTGTAATTTTGACCTGACTGTAACGGTACATAAGGGTTGTTAATTGTACCAAGGAATCCGTTAGTCTTCCATTCTCCTCCTGTAACAGGATCAAATGCATGTTCCTTGTAAGCCGAAAGAGGTACTGAGACAGCCATCCTGTTAAAGAAATTTGTAACGCCATCACCTTGTGTTCCTACTTGAGGAGGGTTGATGTAATTTTCATCTGCGTAGTTAACATTCAACAGCAATTTGAGTTTTTTAGTGATGCTATGATTGATCCCTACGTTAAAAATGTTCCGTTTATACTCATTGCTTGGTACAATTCCCTTTGCATTTGTAGTTGAGATGGATGCCCTGAAACTTCCGTTTGCGCCACCACCCGACACTCCAAGGGTGTTGGTAAGGTTTGTCCCTGTCTGTAAGTAGTCAAATAAGTTTTGAGCATAGGAAGAGTAAGGTCTCAATACTCCATCATAATCAATCGTAGGCTGACCATCTAATTTAGCACCGAAACCAAACTGGCCATTACCCTGAGCCTGACCAGCGGTTGTATTCTTAACACCTCCCTGTCCCTGGCCATATTCAGTTTGACGGATTTCTTTCATATAATCCAAAGCTTTTGACGTTGTATAGCTCGAAGTAAAATCAACTCCAATACCCTGATTTCTTTGACCTGACTTGGTGGTAATAATTATCGCACCACGGGCAGCTCTTGAACCATAAAGCGCAGCAGCAGAAGCTCCTTTCAACACGGTCATGCTTTCAATATCATCGGGGCTAATGTTCGCCAGGTTATCCCCGCGGTCCCGTTGTTGACCAGCGCCTTCTGCATTCCTGGCTCCCTGATCCATCGGAAGGCCATTAATTACTAAAAGAGGCGAATTATCAGCTCCTCCAAAAGCAAAACCAACCTGTCCGCGCAAGCGTATTTGATTACTACCACCTGCTCCCGCGGCCGGGGGTGTAATATTAAGGCCAGCCACTCTTCCTTCAAGGGATTCCCCTACGTTTGTGGTCCTGTTCGTTACAAGTTCATTCGGGTTAACAGTCGTAGTGGAGTAACCGAGACTTTTTTCCTGGCGCTTAATACCCAATGCAGTCACCACGATGTTATCCATGTTACCTGCATTCACGGCCATCGAAACGCTTACTGATTGGCGCCCGTTTAATGGTATTTCCTGTGAAAGATAACCCACATAGCTAATCACAAGGACATCAGTCCCTGAAGCAGTAATACTGAATTTTCCTGAGTTATCAGTTAATGAAGTGTGGTTGGTGCCTTTTACCACCACTGTTACCCTGCTCATTGGTTTTCCATCAGCATCAGTAACAGTACCTGTAACTGTTTGTGAAAAGGCGGCAGCGGATAAAAAAAGAAAAGAAATTAAGAAGCACAATTTGTTGATTGGTGCAGTAATCTGCATGAGTTTTTTTCCCATAATGGCAATTGAGTTGTTAATAAATAACCGTTAATATAATTTAAGTATTCTTTAACAGCAATGCAAAATAGCCGCATTTAGCAAAGAAAAACTTCCAATAATAAACGGTGAAAGATATTATACACTATTCTTGCCTGTTTTCTGAATTGATAAATGAATTTCTTAGTTGTTTTCGTGTGACAATTAAAAATTCCTGCAAAAAGCAGGTGTGAGTGAAAATCGTTTTTTCAAAACTATCAGGAGCGTATCAACGAGCATATCATAGGCATGGGAATACACAGTTTTTTCATAAAACGATTTGAGTTTTAAAAATACGATAAAAAAAACCTGTTAAATGCGGTGGAACCATAAGAATTTTCAGGAAAGTGTTTATTAGGCGAAAGTGGCTTTACAGTTGATAAATGTCGTTTAAGCAGTTTTATAATAAAGCCTGATTTTTTGAAACAAAACCTTCAATAAAACACACCGAAGGATTTTACACAATTGCATGACAATTTATTTGTAATATCGCTTTGTAATTCACTAACTAACGATTGCATGAACCAATACTTTTTAAAAAAAGAATGTAAAGAACTTCATGCCTTCCCCCATGTCACTGAATTTGCTTTAAAAAAAATTAACAGCATTCAGTTTGAGTCTTTTAAAATAGAAACGTCAGAATTCCTTCGTTTTTATTACGTGCTTGATGGCCGATTCGATTGGATAATCAATAACGAACATCACATACTTTTCCCCAATGACCTTGCTATTATTTTACCAGGACAAAGGTTCGGAGGTCAAAAAGATTTGCTTGATATCGGCACTGTGTTTTGGATGCATCTTGAGTTACAGCAATTTGAGCGAAGTGGCAAAATAGGTCTGGGTAGATGGAGCCGTCTTACCGATAGTGAATGCAGAACGATTGGAACAATCCTATTGTTGAACAATTGTCCTGTTATTTCAAAGCTAAAAGAAGCGGGAACAATATTTCAAAGCATGCGCAATGAATTTATCAACCAGGAGATTGGGCACATCTCACGTATCAATCTTTTACTAGACGAACTTCTTATTTTATCAGCGAGGTATTTACAACGACAAGATAATTCACAAAGAGATTTTCCTCAAACATTTATGAAACTGGAACAAACGCTCCGTGAAAATCTGTCGCACCAGTGGACCGTTGAGGAAATGGCTGCATTAGTTGGATTAGGCACTACTGCTTTCTCAGAAAAAGCAAAGAGTTATACCGGCTTCACACCGTTGAATTATCTGATCAACATCCGCATTTCTGAAGCAATCAAACTTTTGAAACGGTCTGAAGCGCATGTAACAGATATCGCATTGGATGTCGGCTTTTATTCATCACAACATTTTGCCACCACTTTCAAAAAACTTACTGGTTACACACCAAGTGAGTTTCGAAAGAAAAATATAATAACGAACGAATAAACTTTTAAAAAAATGGATTGCATCATTACAATTGAAATCGGAACAGGCGCAATAAGAGTCGTAGCTTTTGATTTGAATGGCATCGTACTTGGGTCTTCAAAAGGATCATATCCTACTTTTCATGCAAAGCCGGATTTTCGCGAGCAGGATCCTGAACAGATATTCATTACTATGCTTTATATACTGAAGAATTTTTTAAATGAAAAAATTCATCCTAAAAAGCACAAGGTGATTTGCCTTTGTTTCAGTTCGGCTATGCATAGTGTTTTACCGATTGACAAGAACGGGGTACCACTCGGCAATGCAATGGCATGGTCGGACAACCGTGCAAAAAAAGAAGCACATGACTTGAAAAATTCTTCTCTTGGAAAATCATTGTACAACATAACGGGTACACCCATACATGCCATGTCGCCACTCAACAAAATCAAATGGTTAAAAAATAATGATAAAGACCGCTTTTCCGCAACACACAAGTTTTTGGCTATAAAAACCTACATCATACAACAACTCACCGGCGAGTACATAGTTGATTATAGTATTGCTTCTGCCACAGGCATGTTGAACATTCGCACATTGAAATGGGAAGCAGATGCGTTAAAATATACAGGCATCACAAAAGAAAAGCTAGCAGACGTTGTTTCTGTTTTTTACTCCCCAAAAAAATTGAAAAGGGAATACCAGGCTTCATTGGGCTTGCATGATAAAGTAAAATTGATCGTTGGCTCAAGTGATGGTTGCATGGCTACATTAGGCGCGGGCGTTTGGGGAGATGGAAAAGCAACGGTAACTCTTGAAGAGAGCGGAGCTGTAAGGGTGGTTGGCACAGAAATTTTACAAGATGAAAAACAACGGATATTCAATTACCTGCTCACAGAGGGTCTTTATGTTTCCGGCGGGCCAACTAACAATGCAGGAGCAGTGTTTGAATGGTATGCAAAACAATTTGGAGATTTCAAAAAAGCATTTGATCTCGAAGAATGCATCAATAACCTGATTAATGATGCAGGTAAAGTTCCCGCAGGCTCTGCAGGATTAATTTTTCTTCCTTATTTGCAAGGTGAAAGAGCTCCAATGTGGAATGCAGACGCAAGGGGAGTGTATTTTGGATTGAATATAAAACATGAGCAACAACACTTTGTTCGTGCTACCATCGAAGGTATCTTGTATGCCATTTACAGCATAGGTAAAACATTAGAAGAACATCAAACTATCAAAAGCCTCTCTGCAAACGGAACATTTGCATCTTATCCTTTCTGGACACAAATGATGGCAGATATTTTCAACAAACCTGTTCATACCAAACAGGCATCACGTTCAGATAGTGTTGCCTTCGGATCTTTTCTATTAAGTGCAACAGAAATCGGTTTGTATAAAAATTTAGATGAAGCTGCAGAAACGGTAAGACTACCTGACAGCTTCACACCAAACAAACAACTTCACAATGTTTATATGAAGCACTACTCCATTTTCGAAAGATTGGGTGTGAAGCTTTTTGATGAATTTGAAGCTATTGCAGATCTGCAGCAGGAAAATTGAAACCATCATAACCCATATGAAAAAAGTTTGCTTTTGCGATGATTTAATTTGCTTTATTTTTTCTAATTAACCTTTCTACTTGCTATGAAGAGAAAATCCTTTTTCAATCTTTTTTATTTAATCTCGGTAATTCTTTTAATCGCCTGGATATTGGTAACTATTGGGCAACTGCATGATTTGGGCGGTTGGCTGTTGATGTTCTTTTTCTTCGCACTTGCGGTTGCATTCCGCGGAAAACAATTTTTGAAGGGCCTTTCCTATACCGTAATGATCATCGGCGTAGTGAGTTTTGCAATGTATCATCCGCAATATTTCGTAACGATTGGAACTTTTAAACTATCTGTACTCATTATTCCTTTACTGCAAATCATCATGTTCGGAATGGGAACCGAATTAAGCGTCAAAGATTTTATAAACGTTGCCCGTATGCCCAAAGGAATTATTGTCGGAGTTAGTTTTCATTATCTCATCATGCCATTGGTTGGCCTTTCAATAGCTACCTTATTCCACTTCCCAAAAGAAATTGCGGCAGGAATTATTTTGGTTGGATGTTGTCCAAGTGGATTGGCATCGAATGTTATGTCATATCTGGCAAGAGCTAACCTTGCACTTTCTGTTTCGGTAACAACTGTTTCTACTTTACTTGCACCGTTCTTAACACCATTACTTTTAAAATGGCTAGGAGGCAGCTTTGTTCAAATAGATTTTTTGGCTATGGTGTGGGACATAACAAAGATTGTGATCCTTCCTTTATTTGCAGGACTTGCTTTTCATTACATGATGCGTGGAAGATTTACGTGGCTTGATAAGATCATGCCTCTCATTTCTATGGGTGGCATTGCGCTGATTTTGGCAATAATGGTTGCCGCAGGAAGAGATAATCTTTTAAAAGTTGGGGCCTTATTGTTAGTAGCCACATTCCTTCACAACGCTATAGGATTTTTCCTTGGCTATTGGTCTGCTCGTTTATTAAAATTTCACGAAAGAGATTGCAGAACCATAGCTCTTGAGGTAGGAATGCAAAATGCAGGACTTGCTTCGGGTCTTGCGTTGACTATGGGGAAAATTGCTACTGCAGGATTAGCGCCGGCAATCTTCGGACCCGTAATGAACATTAACGGGTCTTGTTTGGCGAGTTGGTGGCACAATCATCCACCCAAAGAAAAGACTTCTGACAATGAAGAGAAACCGGTATAAGTACATCTGAATTAAATTCTTTCATTATAAAACAAAAAAAATATGTCAACGATGAAACACTTTCTATTTCTTTTTACATTGATTGCATTCCTGCAACAAGCCAATGCACAGTATGTGCAAATAAGCAAAGAAGAACTCATTGCATTAACGCCTGAATGGAAAGGTGAACGCTTTCCTGACGGACGTCCAAAAGTTCCTGACGATATCGTTAAACGAATGAAAGCTGTAAGCGTGGAAGAGGCGTGGGCTACCATGACTAATGCTGGCTACAGGTACCAGGTTGCAGAAGAATGGCAGGTAATCAATCCGGATAGTGTTTTGGTGGGTCGTGCAGTAACGGCAACGTTCATGCCCGGACGCCCCGACGTATGGAAGGCTATTGACTCAATGGGAAAAAAAGAAGGAAGAAGGGCGCAGAATGTTTGGGCTGTCGAGATGCTGCAAAAAGGAGATGTATATGTAGCCGATCAATTTGGCGCAAAAAGAAACGGACCAACTATTGGTGATAATGTAGGTAATGCCATTTATGCAAAAACAGGAAATGGAATTGTCTATGACGGTGCAATAAGAGATTTGCAAGGTTTGAAAGAAATTGGCGGATTTACTTCTTTCTATACCAGTTACGATCCTTCTTATCACAATCCGGGGATGGGACAGAGCAGAGACCTTACCACTATGATTGTAGGGATTAATCACCCCACCCGCATACGAACCGTAACCGTAATGCCAGGGGATATAGTATTAGGCAAAATGGGAGTTGTTGTTTTTATTCCTCCCCAATTAGCAGAAAGAGTTGTTGTTACTTCAGAAATTGTTCGATTAAGGGATATGTTCGGTCACCAGCGACTAAGAGAAGGGAAATATACAGCCGGACAAATTGATGCACGGTGGACAGATGAAATCGAAAAAGATTTTTCTAAATGGCTCAATGATCACATTAATGAATTGCCGATTCCCAAAGAAGCTATACAGAACTTTTTGAAAGATAGAACCTGGTAAAACAATTGGCAATTAGCAATTGACAATAGTCAAACTACAAACGATCAAAACCGAAAATATTAATCACTATAAATACAATATCGATGTCAAGTTCAAGAAGATCATTTATCACCAAAACAGCAATAGCTGCAGCATTGACTCCCTTTGTTTCTCTGTCCAAGACGTATGGAAAAGGGCTCCAAAATGCAATGGAAAGAACACCTAAAACTTCTCCTCCATCCGATTTAAAAATTACAGATGTTAAATGTGCCTACTCCGGAGGCGGATTATTTGTGAAAATTTTTACGAACCAGGATATCGTGGGCTATGGCGAAGCAGTTGATGCCGTAGGCGGAACTTATTATTTAGTCCAACGGTTAGGGAGCCAATTAAAAGGAAGAAGCCCTTTATCTCCAAATGTCATTTTTGAGCAATTCCGCAAAGGCGCTTTTTTTGGCGGCGCACAATCGGGTATGTTTGTAGCTGTTTTAAGCGCTTTTGATGCCGCCTTGTGGGATCTTTGCGGAAAAGCATTAGGCGTGCCTGTCTATCAATTATTAGGTGGTAAGTTTCGCGATAAAGTGAGAGTCTACTGTGATACCGAACTATATGCAGTCCGTAATCCGAAGCCCGAAGATTATGCAAAAGTCGGTCTGGATGCAGTTTCGAGAGGATATACAGCCGTAAAATTTGACATTGATTCTGCAACAGATCCAAATAAGTATGACAGATGGAACTGGACAGCAAGCAACGCCGAAATAGATAGAATGTATAACTCTATCGAGGCAGTTCGTAAAGCCGTAGGGCCGAATATTGATATTTGCGTGGACATGCACGGAAGGTACGATGCACCAACGGGGCGCAAAGTGGCAAAAGTGATGGAGCCATTAAATCTAATGTGGCTGGAAGAACCTGTTCCTGCTGATAATGTTGATGTATATAAAACGATCACACAGGAAACCAGTACACCAATTTGCGGTGGAGAAAATTTCTACCTCACTTATGGATACACACGTTTGTTGTCAGAAGCAGCTATTGATATCATTATGCCGGACCTTCAGAAATGTGGCGGCCTTGGTGAAGGTCAGCGCATAGCTACTCTTGCCAATGCTTATTACACACCTTTTTCACCGCACATGGTAGGTTCTTTTCTTGGAGCGATGGCTACAGCACATGTATGTGCAGCGGTTCCTAATTTTCATATTCTCGAATGGCAAACGCTGAGCGATACAGAACCTAAATGGAAAGAGATTGTAAAGTACGATAAGCCTTTTATCGAGAAAGGCTTTTTGGTTGTATCAGACAAGCCTGGAATTGGTGTAGAGATCAATGAAGAAGGTTTAAAAAAATATGCGACACCTAATATTCCTTTTTTCGCTTAATTCTCAACAAAGTCAAAATTCAAAAAAGCCTGGCATCTTCAAAAGCTGCTCTTTTGAATTTTGACTTTCCACTGCTGAGTTCATTGATGTATTTGTTTAAATATAATTAAAACAGGGAGTTATTAATGAGAATCTCGTTTTACTTCACTGCCGCTGCTGCCTTGTAAAAAATCAAGATCAGCACCTTTGTCACTGCCCATCACATGTTTAATATACATGCTCACATAGCCACGGGTTGCCGCAGGAGCAGGGGCTATCCATACTGCTTTCCGTTGCGCAAGCTCTTCTTCGCTTACATGCAAATGCAGTAATCGTTTTTCAACATTTAATTCAATCATGTCTCCGTTTTGCACCAATGCCAGTGTGCCACCTATAGCACTTTCAGGAGACACATGCAATACTGCAGTACCATACGCAGTACCACTCATACGGCCATCACTGATGCGGATCATATCTTTTACTCCTTTCTCCAAGATTTTTTTTGGCAAAGCCATATTACCCACTTCGGGCATGCCGGGATAACCTACCGGTCCCACATATTTTAATACCATCACACAGTTTTCGTCGATATCAAGTTCAGGATCGTCTATACGTGCATGATAGTCTTCAATACTTTCAAAGACTATGGCTCTTCCTGTATGTTTCATCAACGCAGGTGTAGCAGCGCTTGGTTTAAGAACTGCACCATTGGTAGCTAAATTCCCTTTTACCACAACGATGCCTGCTTCTTCCTCAAATGGCTTTTGATAACCAGCAATGACATCGGCATTATAACAATCGGTATTGCCTGTGATATTGTCCTGATGATTCTTTCCAGTAACAGTTATTACATCTTTGTGAAGCTTTTCTTTCAGTTCATTTAAAATTACAGGTAAACCACCGGCATAATAAAAATCTTCCATCAGGTATTTGCCCGCTGGCATTAAATTTAACAGCAATGGAATATTGCTGCCTATTCTATCAAAGTCATCTATATTTAAATCAACTCCAATACGTCCTGCGATCGCAGTTAAATGAATAACGAAATTAGAAGAGCCTCCTACTGCAGAGTTAGTAATGATCGCATTTTCAAATGCCTTCCTGGTAAGTATTTTATCAATCGTTAAATTTTCCTTTACCATTTCAACTATTCTTCTGCCGCTAAGCTGTGCCATCACCTTTTTTCTGCTGTCGGCAGCAGGTATTGCAGCCGCACCACTTAATGTCAAACCTAAACTCTCCACCATTACAGCCATAGTGCTTGCTGTACCCATCGTCATACAATGTCCAATGCTCCGACTCATACAACTTTCAGCTAAATCACATTCATCCTGCGTCATCTTACCAGTTTTCAAATCTTCATCAAACTTCCATACATGCGTACCACTTCCAATAATATGTCCTTTATATCTTCCATTAAGCATGGGGCCGCCAGGTACAACAATTGTGGGTAAACCAACACTTGCTGCCCCCATTACTGTGCTGGGTGTTGTTTTATCGCAACCAGTCAATAAAACAACGCCATCAATAGGATTTCCTCGCATACTCTCTTCTGCATCCATGCTCGCCAGGTTTCTGAACAGCATGGCAGTTGGTTTCAACAATGTTTCACCCAGGCTCATAATGGGAAACTCCACAGGGAAGCCACCTGCTTCCAACACACCTTTCTTTACCGCTTCTGCATGACTACCAAGATGAGCATTGCAGGGTGTAAGTTCACTAAATGTATTACAGATCCCAATCACAGGGCGTCCATCAAACATATCGTTAGGCATCCCCTGGTTTTTCATCCAGCTCCGGTAAAGGATACCATCTTTTCCCTTTCGGCCAAACCATTCACGGCTTCTTAGTTTTAATCCCATTTTTATATTAATTTGTTGAATTAGTAACTCAATTTGGAAGCAAAATTAAAGCATTATTCGTCTTATAGATATAGAACCCATCTATTAAATTATTAAGAACGATACACGTGACTAATAACTGTATATATCTTTACTAAAGATTACAGAAGATGCCTTAGTAGCCATGAGCAAACTACAGCCCCTACAATCCTTAGGCCCGATGAATCGAGATGCAGGTAATGATTTCTTATTTTTTTCAAATTAAATAATATCGTACTCCAATCAAAACTAACAGGCTAAAGAAGTTGATTATAATATGCAGCAGATTGAACCGCCAGTGGACTTTACTTTACCCGGGATGTACAGGGAAAAGAAAAAACCCCAGCAAGACTATGTAATCAAGCCATGCCCTGGTTATACAATTCCAATGCACAATGAGCCGTGGAAAGGCAAGAAAGAAAAAATAAAATATCTTCTGCTTCAGGCGAAGGAAGGCAACCTCGCTATCTTACTTGTAAGCCATGCTATCGAAGTAATGTATGAAGACGATAAATATTTTATTGTACCGCAAAGCGCAATCCTAATGCTGAAAAGGGAAGAAGATTTGAAGCAATCACAATTCATTCCGAATTAAAAATTCTCGAAAGGATATTTCAATCCAATTTGCTTACGAACTTCTGTCATGGTTTCCTGGATGTCATTACTTCGCGATTGAGGAATGATATCGCTTTCTATTTTCCCAGCCATTATCATATCGTTGGCGTGCTGCATTTCAAAAATAAATCCATGTGGAATGCGCTCGTCATTGAATGTTTCCAACAGATTGTAATCTTTATCAAAAAGTTTCGCAGAACGTGTGCGCCAAAAATCATGGATTTCAATGTAGCCTTCTTCACCAAATAACCGCAACTTATTTGTCATACGAGTTGTGATAGCAGTAAACAAGGTAGCCGTAACGTCGCCATATTGAAAAATCATTGCCAACCGTTCATCCACGCCGGTTTGGGTCATCGCACCTGATGCCGTGATTTCCGCAGGCACCATATCGGTGAAATAATAAGCTAACGCGACCGGGTACACGCCAAGGTCAAGTAATCCTCCACCGGCAAGTTTTGGATTATAAACTCTTCCTTCATAATTTTTTTCCATCGGAACAGCAAAATCTGCCTGGATCACTTTTAGCTTTCCAATTTTACCTTCATCCAACCATTGCTTTGCTTTTATTATTGGAGGTAAAAAATAAGTCCACATAGCCTCCATCATAAAAACATTTTTTTCTTTTGAAACCGCCATCAGCTTTTTAAATTCAGAATCATTTACCGTAATTGGCTTTTCACATAAAACCGCTTTTCCGTTTTGCAAACATTTCAGCGCCTGCTCAAAATGAAAGTTATGTTTAGTAGCGATATATACAGCATCTATTCGATCACTGTTGTATAATTCATCATAATTTAGTGCTTTTGGAATATTATATTCCTTCGCAAAATTTGCTCCTCGTTCTTTATCACTTGATGCAACAGCCACCAGTTCGGCATTCTGCATAAAGGGAAAATCTTTAGCAAATGCATTGGCGATGTTTCCGGCACCCAATATTGCCCAACGAATTTTATTTTTTGTGTTCATATTTTTTACTTTAAATCCTCATAAATTTTTACCTTCTAACTCCCCCTTGAACAAGTTCAGGAGGACAACTTTACGGAAACGAAAATGTCAATAATATCTTCGCGCGACCGTAAAGATACTGCGATGAAAATACGTAAATAAAAATCTTCGTTATTTATTTGTTTACTGTGACTAATTCCTTTTTATTTTCAATAAAAAAAATCTTTCAACGATGTTACGACTTTTTATTTGCCTCGTTCTCTTTATTCCAACTATGTTCTATTCGACAGCGGCTAATTGACTTTGAAAAAAATAATTGGGACCCGGCTCCTGAGCCGATGAAAGATCATGGCTTTGAAGATCCATCAAGTTGGACAGATGAATACAAAAGGATTTATGAACAGCTTGAGGGGTGTTGAAGAAATAAGAATCTGCTACAGTAAACAAATAAATTCAACCGATTTTTATTTTGCCACAATGCCCAATTGCTCCACGTATTTGTCAAAAAAGTCTACACAGCAGAATCCCACCTAAACCACTTTATACCTAAAAAAGAAAATAAAATAGCGTACCCAAAAGTAACCAACAAGGCCATTGAAGTTTCATTGTTCCATGTGGAGAGTTGCATGCCTGACGCAAGAATTGTTTTCACCGTGCCAAACGGCGACCAAACCACCATGGTCTTAAGCTGTTTGCCAAACATACCCAATTCGCCGAAAATTCCCAGCATGATCAGGGCAATATAAACAAGGCGGCTTGTAGAGTTTACGGTTTCTGCGTTTTTAACCAGGCCAACGATCATTTGCCCCAGCCCAAGGTACAAGGCACCTCCAAGCAATGCGGTTAAAAAAGTGAGTGCGTAACCTGATGCGGAGAGAGCGATATGATCGTATTTGTATCCAACAATAAAAACACAAGCAGTCAATAAAAGAATCATTAAAAGTTGCACACAAAGTCTGCTGAGCATAATAAAATAGGAAGGAAGAGGCGTCACCCTCAAACGCTGAAAGACGCCTTTATCACGGTCACGGGCAATCGAAATTGCATAGCCCATAATTCCGATAGATGTAAGTCCTATGGTTAGTGACATAGAAAGGGCGAAAGCGCCGCCCACCTGCGCTATAATTCCTTTCCAGGAAACTAATATGACCAATGGAACCAATAAAGACATCAACACAGAACGACGATTGCGCCATTGGGTTGTAAAATCCGCGCGAATGAGATTTGAAAAAGCGATGGATGGCTTAGGTATTATAGTTTGCATCATTTAAATTTTAAGTTCGAAGCGCCTTTCCGGTCAGGCCAATAAATACATCTTCAAGTGTAATTTTCCCTTTCCTCGAAACACCGATTACTTCAGGATCGTTTTTGTGTAATTCAATTAACGCTTCCGGCGTGTTAATCGCGATCGCCTTTCCATGATCTATGATGGCAATCCTGTCGCAAAGGGACTCGGCCTCTTCCATTGAATGAGTGGTAAGCAGCACGGAATGTCCTTTTTCCCTTATGGCTTCAATTCGTTCCCACAACTGGCGCCGTGATTGAGGGTCAAGTCCTGTTGTAGGCTCATCAAGCATGGCAAGGACGGGATCGTGTATCGTGGAAACTACCAATGAAACTCTTTGTTGCTGGCCGCCGGATAGCTGACCAAATTTTTTGGAAGCGGCGTCTTCCAGTTTTATGTCACGAAGGATCGCATTTAATTTTTCGGAGCTAAGCGAAACACCATAAATACCCGCAAACAACCTGATGATCTCGGTTATGTTTAGTTCCGGTTGGAAGCTGGTTGCCTGCAACTGAACACCCATATTTGCTTTTGCATGCATCGGATTCGTCTTCGTATTAAATCCTGCAACTGTAATTTCACCCGATTGGGGTTTTAATAAACCTTCTATCGCGCTTAGCGTGCTTGTTTTTCCAGCGCCGTTTGGGCCAAGCAACCCAAATATTTCTCCGGATTTTACTTCGAAGGAGACATCAGTAACTGCCTGGAAATTTCCGTAGAAAACATTAAGGCCTTCTACCTTTAATAAAGAAGATCCGCTTTGATCCTGCATGTAGAAATTATATATGGGTTAAAAAACGAAAAATTAAATGTAAAATAATCCTTTTAGCCTGGGCAAAGCCTTTGTTGAGAGGTAAAAAAAATTGTGCAAGTGGTATATGTTTCAACTGAAATTCATCTCAAATTTCCACCCTTTCGAAATACATCAACACATCCATAAGATCTGACCACGAGGATTGCCATTTCTTTTTAGCATCGTCAAGTTTTTCATGATGCTCTTTACCAAGATTGTTTTTGGTCTTAAGGTATTCATCGATCTTGTCAAGAGATTTCTTGTTTAGATCGTCTAATTCTTTTGTATGTTCCATATTATTACTGTTTAGATTATTGGAATAAAATTACGCAATATCATTACCAATAAAAACTATGATTATGATACCACTTGATCATTTCATTTGGCAAATGAATACAAACGCAGTGAAAAAAATGTTAGAAGCGATTTTGAAAAACAAAAAAAGGCAGTTACAGTAAACGGACAAATTATTAAGGTTTCCGCTTTATTTGAAAAACATTTTACCAATTTGAATGGGGGATGTAAAATAGAAAAAGCCAGAATTTGTTTGGCGCTGCTTCCCGTTCCGTGCGAGAGCATCAATAAAAATACAGCAGCAGATTTTAATGATGATGCAAGTTTCGTAAGCCACCATTATATTCTGCATCTTTCATCTCTGCGTGTACCCTTTGTCATTTTTTTGTCTTAAATTTTATTTGCACCTATTGCTGCAAATAAAAGAGATAAATTGCTGTAGAGATATTTCCACCAGCCGATTGTTATTTATAAAATATTTTAAACTTTCATGATCATGGCCATCAAAAATTTATTACTTTCTGTGTTTATCGCTTTTTGCGGCATGGGGATACAGGCACAGTCCACTCAAGCCCAAACCAAAACTAAAACTGAAGCAACCACAAAAGCGGATAAAGAGGCAAAAAAGAAGGCAGCAGCAGATAAAAAAGAAGCCGATAAAGAGGTAAAGAAAAAAACGAATACCCATTCATCTGGTACGTCAGCAAATAATACTGTTGCTCCAAAGACAACAACTCCAACTGCTGCAACAACAGTTCCTTCGGTAGCAGCAACACACCCATCCAAAACAAAACCAACAAGTACTCCTAAACCGGTTAGCCAGGGAACAAACAAGTCTGCCGACCAATCCGTTGGAACGGATGCAAAGGGGAGAACAATTTATGAAGGTCCGAAGGGTGGCAAATATACCCTGTCTCCGAACGGCAATAAAGAGTATATAAAGCATTAAGGCAGAGCTGGCCGAAGTCCCGGCATTTGGCAACACCTTAGTAATCCTGGTTCGACAAACATTTTTGCTTGAACGGTCAACTTCCCACTTAGCTCCTGTCCATGGTTATCCGTTAAGCTATGCGCAAGTCTGTATTTTAATATAAAAACTGTTACGCCTTTTTGATTAAGCCAGCGCGCCACATCTGTGCCTTCATTTGCTATCGCCAAAAACAACACGCAGGCTATTACTAATATTTTTTCATATACAGTTTTTATTAAAAATAAGCGCTTTCATAAAAGCGTTTGCCAATATTGCTTGGCTGCAATAATTAAATAATGATGCACCGCGGGGGTTGATTACAGCCATGAATACAGAAGCCGATTATAAATCGTACCTTGTAACGATGACACCAAATAAAAAAGTACAATTCGTCTTTTTTGAAACCGTCCTTTCGGCCGAACCATTCATTAATCGGTGGAAAGAATATACGAGGTCCTCAAAAAGTGATGCGGATGTTACCCTTCAGCAATCTGCCTACAATGGTACTTTCAGGTATGTTGCCCAACACCGTTTTGCCAGCGAGGAAGTTCAATTTGTTTTCGTCAAAGAAAAACGTTCCTCCCGCATCGCCCAAGAGCTTATTAAATCAGATATGGGTGGTGGATATTCGATTTTACAGGCAGAGCAGCTCGCAGGTGCCGCTCCTACTGAAAGAAAGATTTTTGCGTTCATCAGTGATCCGAGAACTGACCTTTCCGTGTATAAAGATTTATCACAAGGTGGCAAATTGAATATTTATGAACCCTATTATCAGAATTGCAAATACGCCTACATACTCGAATATTTTGTAAAAATCAAACAAGCTGAAGGCCTTGTGGAGCAATTAAAGAATCTTGATAGCGCCGCCGATGCGGCCATTTACCAGGAATTGAAAATTCCCAAAAATCTAAGCGCCGATAAAAAGGAAAAGGAGTCTTATGTGTGGCCTTCATTTTAGTGCAAATTAATTAGATTCATTATTCCCCAGTTTGGCGAAAGTCTTCCGATCTGTGATAACCCGTTACTATAAACTTTCATCGATAATACGACCTGGTATTACCGCGGTCTGACGCCAGCGCACCAGCCCATTTCGAAAATCGTTTTTGTGCATATTAGCCATTGGATGAATACGCCCGGAAGTTGAAATATAGTAGCGAAATGAATTATTGAGGATGAGGTTTTTAGAAATGATAAAAAGGGAAACCTAACTGCCTGGTTTAGTTTCTACACACTAAGAGGTAGCTGCCTGATTTATAAAAGCCCCATAATAAAAAAAGTAGCACCACCGATTGCTACGGCCAGGCCGGCATACCATAAAAATCTTTTTCGGGTGATAATAGATATTGCAGAGATCGCAACAGCTACTTGTAGTAAAGTTACACTTCGCGAAAATGTAACATGATGTTGAAGGTGGGCTTCAGATTCCTTTTCATCGTTCTCCGCTATTAATTTAATTGCTTCCTGTTCTTTAGCCGTAGCCTCAGACGATTTTACATTTGCAGATGCCGGAAGCAACAATCTTATTTCAGCCTTTATAGCTTTGGCCTGGTAAAAGGCCCACTGGTCGGAAGCCTTTATCTGCATGATTAATGCTTCATTAGACTGGTGGCCGGAGTACATACTCCCCAATGCTGCAAGCACAGCCATCAGTGCAGTAGAAATAGCTACAAACAATGTCCACCTATTTTCTTTCTCCCGAAAAAGCTCTCCTGCTTTTTCATTAATCTCCTCATGAAGATGCTCCGTCGGTACTTCCAGTTCTTCCATAGATTCTTTTTTAAAATGTGATTACTAATATTCCTGATTTATGTATCAAAGCGTAATTTTTAGTACCTCACAATATTAGTTAAACGAAAGTAATGCTAAACTCAATCATTTTGTTCGCAGGGGATGCATTTCAAATCCAAAACCTTCAGGACATCCATAAAATAACAAACCCCGGCTATTCGTCGGGGCTTGTTCAGTTTTAAGAAATCCTTAGTTAAAATTCCATCTCCTTACCTTACTACTTGCAGGGTGTACCTTACGGTTCCGGTTCCACATGTCTACGGTGGTAAAATTTCTTTTTTGGCCATTATCATTAACGTTGGCTTCTTGTACCAATCTGTTTTGTTGTCCATATTTGTCCAACTGCACAGTTGGCAGTGTAGTGATAGTTTTCATTGTAACTCCTTTTTAAGGTTTAATTAATAAATATGTCTTTCGGGGAGAAGCGGAGGGTAACGCCGCGGCTACTAAATATGATTTTTTCCCTGGCATGATACGCTCTGCACTCATTTTGAAGTTGATATCTTACTTCCCCAGACTTTTGTGATGCAAAGCTACATAGAAGCAGGCCGCCTATAAAACAATATTAAAGTCTATAAACGCATCTCCAAAGCTATAAATTTACAATAACTATCTTAAAATCAAATCATTATACAAGTTTGTTTTAGGATTTCCAGGAGGTTATCTGTCTTCCGGACGGATATCTTCGGACGGCATTCCCGGATCAAAAATTTATCCTTACAATCAGTAGATTTAAAATACAAAACTATCAGATCGCGAATTTCTGTTTCATAAAAGCGTGCTGAAGAAAATATTATTAATTCACCCAAAGTCGGATGAGTACATACGCCGGGTTAGAGGCGGGTTAGATGATGAGACACATATGGTTTATTGGGAATTGTTTCCAACGCTCGATCACTTAGTTCCGGTTACAAGAGGCGGGTTAGATGATGAGACCAATTGGATAACCACTTCCATGGTTCGCAATTCGGCTAAATCCAATTGGACCATAGAAGAACTGGGATGGAAACTATATGATAAAGGAAATCTCGAAAATTGGGATGGACTCATTAATTGTTTTTTAGAATTAACCAATAAAAATCCTCTTTACGAAAAAAACGGTTACATCCGTGGATGGAAAAAAGACTTATTAAAAGCAAGAAATGCAATCGGGAAGCAGTAAAGCAATAAATATTGAGGATTTTTATTTTGGGATTGTTTCGGGCTTATAATACAAACTGAATCTCTTCCAATTTCCAACTAAAAATTATTTGCAAATACGAATAAAATACAAATAGTTATTATGCAAAGCAAAAACGAAATTATAGATGCTGTAAATAGAAACGATACGGCAAGACTCCATTTTTTTGCATTAAACCCTATACTTATTTTTTTGCTTTTACCTTGCTCTAATCCAAATGCTACCCGGAATAAATCTATTGTAACCTCTTTCTTTATTTTGTACGCTGTTTCATAGGTTTCTGCAAGACTATTAATTCCTATTTCAATATTTTTCCTAGAATATTCTACTAAAGATAAATAATAGTTTTTTAAAGACTGAAGTATTAATTCTTGTCCATTGGGATTAAAATCTGCTGGAGATTTTTCAAAATCAAACTGAATATGCTGAAGCATTTCATTAATTGTAGCATTCGAAATATCTTCCGCAACTACTGGCGTCATATCTATGTTACCAAAATAACCTGAAAAATAATTTTCCAATTTTTTATTCTTAGCTAGATAAAAATATGCAGCCAATCTATAAATTAACCCAAATATGATAGTTAACGAAAGGAATATAATAATAAGTCGGATATTATTGGGAATGATATCTTTCAGCGTTTTAAAATTTGCCACTATCAATGTTATACCGCCTACGGCAAAACCAATTAACCATGTTATTAATTTATCGGAATGACTAAAAAAGAAATCTAAAGATTTTCTATCTCTATAATAAGATTCTTTAGCAACTTCCTTTAACACGTCATATGGATTGTTCTTCATAAGAATAGTTTTTAAAATAATCGTAGAATTTCACGTATTTCAAACGAATAATATTTTATCACAAACTCATTAATTCCGGCTATCTATGGTAAATTTCGATCACATAAACCCTCACATCTTTATTCGTAGAGACATTAATAATAAAATTGCCAATGTCCTTGCCTCCGCGCAGATACCAGGCAAAGATAAAGAGGCATTGGCGTACATTTGATATTGAATAATATTTGCAATATTAAAAAGCCTTTCCTCTATCGGGAGACCGCTCCACCATGTCCCTAAATTAGTAAAGGCTCCCCAAGCATTGAACAAAGTCATTGATCTTTTTTACCTTCCGCAGCCTTTTATATACGAGACAAAACGGATAGAATTTTTGTTTAAGTTGTATGATAAATTGACGAGCGGGATGTTTGGAAAGAGAAAGAAATAATTTTTGATTGGAAGAAATAATTACCTCGCTTCTGTAGAATGCCATATTTAAACGCAGTAAACTAACAAATTCGGGAGATTTTTATTTCTCAAACAAGCCCATCATTTATCTTCATAATCTACATACGCACTCTTAGTTTCAATGACAGCATTTGGACTCTTACTTTTAGCTGTATAGATTGAATCAATTATCTGATACAGGCAATTGGAATCGCAACTTTTTCGAAAGTAGTCGAGCATATTCATGGTTGATCGATCATAGCCCGGAGCTATATTACTAAAAATGAAAGAAGAGTCCCAGCCTTTCAGTGTTGGCGCTGTGTCGGGATTCCAATAATCCATATAATAGGTTACAAAATTCTTAATGGCAAAGTTATTCGGATCGTATTCAATTAGTTTTATTGCCGGATTGTTGCCGTGGCCAGGCGCTATTCCCGGCTCAGAAATAAGCATAGAAGTTATGCTATCACGATGATTGTTTCGCAGAAGTCTTATTCCGTCCATGTGAGTATGACTCGCGAGAAGGCCGACAATATTATCCTCGTACTCATGAATCAAATCGAGAAACCTGTTTTGAATACCGGCAGAAAACCACATGTACTTGTTCACATGATCATATAATGTTTGGTTCCCGTCTAGTCCCGGCGGAACGTGCATCGCGATTAATACATGTTCAGAGTCTTTGGACGCCTCCTGAAGTTGATCATCAAACCACCGCATTTCCGTATCGGCATCGATGGATTGATTTGCGCCATAAGATGATAACCCACTTCGCTTATCTATGTGAGAAGAAAAAATATTAGAATTTAAAATAACTACCCTAAACTTGATTGATCTGCCAAACGGGAAAACAGAATAGCATGCTAACGGGGTAGCCAGGGAATCATTGGCGTATGTGGCAACGTTATCTGTATCTGGTTGAAAAAACATAGGATGATTCGTCGTCAAAGGCTTATAGTCTCCGGAATAAGAATCATTATTTCCCGGAGCGATCAGTAAAGGAAGATTATTCTTTCTGGCGATTTCTGAAAGGTCACTATAGACTTTTACCAAACTGGAATCTACGTCGGATAAATTTCCCAGCGAATGAAAAGGGAGATCTCCTAGTACAATTAAGAACTTTGGATTATTATTTTTTATAACTAAATCTATTTCACTTTTCGCAGCTTGCCAAAGATCATCGCCTGAATCTGAGTTTGAATCTAACGCCATACTTTGATTTCTCCCATGATGTAAATGAGCATCGGATACGATTAAAAAACACGGGTATTTAATTATTGTATCGTTTGATAACGATCCTTCTGCGGAAAGTCTGAGACTGCCATTGTTGTTTTTAAAGCTTCCCAAAAAACATATTATCATAAACAAAGAAAGGAGTTCTCCCGTTTGTTTTAAAATGATAGCCAATTTTTTTATGCTGTTTATCATAAAATTTGTATTATTTCTCATTATTTTATTCTGTTTATTTTGCTCGGCTACCTTATAACAGCAGGTACACCAACGCCTCTTCTCCTTTGACGCATATATAGCCAAGCGTGGGATTTTTAATAATCAATTTAGCTTAAACTGCAAAGCAACTATCCAATATTCTTGCTTATTGATACCTGCAACAGGGTCTTCCCCATCGTTGTAACAACCACCCACTGATAAATTGCCATCCCTGGTAGGATAAAGATTAATTCCAGCTTTGAATAAATAACTGTTTTCCTTGTTGTAATTAACATTGCTTATTAAACTCTCTCTGAAATCATAAGATACAATTAACTCCAAAAGCTTTGTCCGTGAATCCGTTTGTCCGGAAGAATTCCTCCCAGATCTATATAGCAAATTACCACCTATGCTCTGAAAACCTCTAAAATCAAATCCGTGGGCATTGACCAGTTTTTCCTTCGCATCAATCAGGTACTGGTATTCCAATCCAACTTTTGGTTGGAAAAAATAAGAAAAGGATTTATCAGGATTTGAATATCCTCCAAACTTTTTTGGTCCCTTACCCTTTGAAAGAATGTGCCAGTAAGTAGTTAGTAGTGCGGAGTAATTAGTGTCGACGTAATCTCTAATATACTGCATGGTATGATTGCCAAAAAATACTAGTTTTTGCGGATTCATTCCAAATCTTGTCTCAGCAGTAATTTCTAGTTTATAATTATGTTGTTCTATTGATATTAAGCTATTGACATTATATACAAAAAAAACATTTAAAGTAAGTTTGTTCTTGTCTTTTATTTTGCCAATAGACTTTTCGGTAAATTTATATCCGACTCCGGCATTTAATAAAAATGAACTCGCTTTATTTGTAGGACCCGTAAAAGAAATTGTTGCAGGTTTATCATCATCGGGTGTTTTTGATTCAAAAGCTTTCCGAACACTTAGATTTTTTAAAAATTCTTGTCCAAAACTTTTTTGAATGTTAAATAGTATTGTGAGAATCGTCACAAAAACACTCACTATTATTTTTAGACTGTTACTCATAATCAGCGGTTGTTTTAGAACTAACTAATTTGGCACAGTCACCCACTGTGTTACATTTGTTTGTTTCACCAGAAGTCACACTTGCACTACTTTTATATTTTTTGACAAGGGTATCAAACTGAGTTTGTAATAACGAAAATTCGTCATCACCGAAATTTAAATTATCCTTGAGCAACGTAGAATCGTTGAGATCATCTGGTTTCGTAGAAAAATCTCCCGATATATTTAATATAATCTGCTTCGTTTCCGAAGTTGCTGATTGCACCTCCGATAAGGATTTCACGCTAGCACTTAGAAAGTGAGTAGGTTTCATTTTTCCGATTAACATTTTTGGATTTTTTGTCTCCAGCTTTTTTAAAGCTCCATGTATTTTTTTCAAAGCCGACGCATTGATCTGGAATTCTTGTTTTGCCATTTTTAGCTTTTTTTTTATAAATTAAAGTCCATTTAGACCGTTTCCAAAAATCACTTCCAAAGAGTTTAAAAAGATCATTGCGCTAATTGAGATCAGAAAAAATAGATTTACAAATTGCCATTTTTCATTTCAGAACAAACTTTGATCTTTTAAAATATTAATATCAAGGCTTGGATTTCCGGCAACCACGCCGTCTTCGCAATACTGCCACATCGCCCAGTCGGCCCAGCCAACAGGGCAAATTACTTTATTGCAATCTGTAACAGAATAATTGGATATCCATAATTTGTATTTTCCTAAATCATGATCGCGGGGCAATTTTACATCGAGGTAACTCTTTCGGCTATACAGCATCACGTCTAAGCCTGAAGTACTTTGTATCCTGCTAATAAATGTATTGATCCATTCCAGGTAATCATTTGGAGAAAGGGGCGTATCCCATGGCGGGCTGTCTTCCAGGTCCAGCACCAGGGGCAGGTCAGGTTTTGGAATAATAGCCAGTCGACTCATGGCATCATCAGCCTCTGCGTTTGCATCGTTGATCACAGTACCTCCGCTTCGGGTATCAGGGTGGCAAAAATGATAATAGCCTATTTTTATCGCACTTTGTTTGGCAGCGGTGGCATGCCCTCCCGCCGCAGTATCGGGTGAACCAACTCCTTCTGATATTTTGATATAGGTAAATCTCACGCCTGTATTTTTAACGGCTGGCCAGTTTGGTATATCATTATAATGGGAAACATCTATCCCGATCTGGCAAAGAGGCGGAAGATTAAGTGGCAGGTGTTTTATATTGAACATGGATAGCACAGATGCATTGATAACGATTAGACCATTGCCCCAATAGTAATATCCATCACTGTCCGAATACCAGGTACCAAGCCCATTCATGATTTGGCCCTTGCTTTCAAAAATAAATCCCATTGGCACAGTACCAATAATGTTGCTCTTGTCGTTCATGTCTGTTACCGGCCCCGTGCGCCTGTTTAGTTTGTTGACTATTACTTTTAATTGTGCCATTGTTATCCTACGGCCTCCTTGCCAGGGTTAGTGTTAAAGGTTACATTTACAGCGGATGGAATAGAACCTCCTGGATTTTTTGGATCTGGATTATTATTGTCTCCGGGTGGGCTTATTGTACCTGCTCCCCGCAGGCTTATTAATTTACTCAACAGGTCAAACCAAAATGGCGCGCCAAGTGTGATAGCCATTGCAGTGATCAACCATCCTAATACGGTTTCGAGGCCGCCCGCCTGGTTAGGACTGTATTGAAATACAGCAGCATTCTTTATAAGAGGACATCGCGCTAAAAGGTTACCTAAACTATCAATTTCACTCAATCCTTTTGTCGGGTATAACTTTAAAAGGCTGTCGTTCATTGACGCCTTGCTGTTCAACAAATCAAGATGCTTTTGCAAAGGCAGAGAAAGTACGGCGAATTGGCCGGCCTTGTTTAATGAATCAATAAATCCCTTTTCTCTATTAATACTGTCGGAAGTCATTAGTAAAGAATTGACAAGGATCTTTACTTTAATTAAAGAATCTAACCTGGTTTTTGCTGCCGAATTTTCTTCGTTGGTACCCAATTCAGTGTTACAAATTTTGCAGGAATCGCTCCATGGTCTGCCTAATCCTAAAATGCTATTGGCACTAGTTGCATCATTGGCCACCATGTTGTAGGTAGCCTTGAGGATAGAATCATTGCCGCTGTTCAATTTACCAGGATCCAGGTTGTCCTTATTAGCAATCGCCATCTGCACCATTTGGTCTCTTGCGGGTTTGTTGGTGGCTAATATCCTGTGGATAGCAATCGTATCCACATTAAAAACATAAGCCACGATCAGCCCCAAAATAAGAAGTACCACACGGGTATATTTTTTATACCAACCGGTGGCACGGTCCATGGTATCGTTAAACCAATCTTCAAGTTTGGATCTGAAAGTATTTAAATCAGCCCCCGAATCCTGCCATAGCGATTTAATAAAAAAAGCAGTATTGGGACCTAATGAAACTGTTTTCCCTACCGAAGTATCCGACCCCGCAGCAAGTCCTTTTTGATTAGTGCTGGCAACCGTTGCGTATCGGGCCATCAATATTTTTATCGCGGGATTGAGTTTGTCGGATTTTACATCGGAAAGGTTGATCGGTATTTTATGAATGATGCCAGCCATGATCGAATCATGGATGGATTGCAAAGACTCTGTTTCGGGTAGATCAAAATCCTTTAACAGATCAAGAATCACTTTCGAAAAATTTTCAGCATGCAGGTAAGCCGGTTTGCTGTAATAATTATCTTCTCCTAAATACTTGATCAAAGGATGTGCATAAAACCAGGGAGCTACCGCAGCCTTTTTCAAAATATTTTTTAACCCGAGGATATGCAGGAAGCCATCAATGCGGTCGCCAAACGGCCTGTGATTATCTGTTTGACTATCTTCAAGCATTCTGATGATGGCCTTTTCCAAAACCTTTGCCCTGAAGTCAAGCCGTGTAGAAATCATTTCCTGGATAATGGTTGCTAACAAACTGTATAAAAGGAAAATAAATACCAGGCCGATAAAAACATCTAAGGCAACATTATTGAACATTGTAAATATTTTAAAGCGTATGTATACCTAAACAGACTTCTTATGTATTTCTAAAATTTAATCGCAAAATCGTCTACGGTTCAATGGCACACGAAGAATTGCAGCCCCTGAATTTTCTGATGGCTCGTCGAAAAGTATAATCTTTGCTATGGTTTGAAGCAAAATCAAAATTAGATAATTTATTTATGATTTGCTGTTCCGTTTTAAGATAAGTTTTAAAAGGTTTGGGGTATATCTCCTACATCCTTAAATGTCTTTTCGATAACAGCGAGTTGGCATTTGGCTCGCAAGATGAGCAATACAAATAATGCGCAGAGACACAGGCATTTGAAAATACTGTGATCAGCAATGAAACGGTATAAGATTTTTTTTACCACCAGCTTGATTAAATCATATTAATGAATTACTCACTGGTTTTCCGGCTGGGAAAATGAATTTTAAAGAATTATCGTAAACATTTACCGATCACATTAAAGCATTGGCAAAATCAAAAAAACAAAATTTAATTACCAGGTTAATTGTTGCGAAATGGTGAACCGGTGTAATAAAGGGAAGACTTTGGGGGCATTAATAGGATTGAGTTTACTAAACTAATGAAAATTTTTAATAATAGGTGTAGTTGCTTTTTTGTGATAAGGCTGAAGATTCTGGAACGTGAGTGTGTCGCATTAAAATCTATGGCAAATAATAGTAAACGAACACCAGTCTGAATGACGCAGTTGGGCAGGGATTAGGAAGATTTTTATTCTTAAAAATTCGTGATTCCCATCAAAACAATTCATCGGTACTCTTGTAAAACGCAAACCACCTTTTTTGTACCGGATCAAAATAATCAATAGCCGGTTTGCCTATCTCAAGTTTATAATCAAACGTCGGATAACCCGGCACAAAATAACCGGGATAGAAGTAAGTAAAATTTTCCCGTTTGCAATACTGTATCTTTTCGTAGATCATATATTTACCCAAACTAAATTTTCTATATGCCGGATTATAAATTGAGCAAATACCTGCTGCGCTGTGTTTGCCAAGATCGAAGACGCCGGCACCAATTAATACATCGCCATCAAAAACATTGATCATTTGGCTGTTAAACGCATTGCAGTCACTTTTGCCATATAGCAGTGAATGCAACGAAGAAGCACCCTCAAAAGAAACACCTTCTTTATAAGAATCATATAATTCCTCATGCGCAGGTGTAATCACGGAGCTTTTTATTTCAGTTCTGAAACAGCTATTTTTCTTTGATAAGATTTTGTATCTCTTATCCGGCATCAAATCACGTAACCGCACGCGCAACCAGATGGCATCATATACCTGGTCGTCGAAATACAGGAAGTCGGTGGTAAATATGGTTTGCTGTATCCTATACCAGCCCAGTGAAAGGAACGCATCTAATTGTGCCGGTTGCAGACTGGTAAGTTCTATTACATTAGGATTCAAAAGAATAAATTTGTATCAATATAAAAAGTAAGTCACCCCACGCCGTTTGGCACCCTTCGATAGGCTCAGGGTGACAACGACTCAGGGTGACAAGAAAATCATTTTTCTTTCAATTCAACAAAATCTTTTTCAACTTTTAATTTATAAGTCACTCCCACTTTCAACGCGTAATTTTCTTTATCATGGCTTACGGGAAATCCAAAGCAAACGGGGTAATCGTAATCTTTTACCAAATCTTTTATAGCCTGCTCAACGGTTTGACCAAAAGGAACGGTGGTGTCTCTCATGTCGGAAAATCGCCCAATAATCAGTCCTTTCAAATGATCCAGTTTTCCGCTTCGTTTTAACTGATACATCATTCTGTCCACACTATAAATGTATTCGCCTACTTCTTCAATGAATAAAATTTTTTGTTTTGTTTTGATGTCAGACGGAGTTCCTATCACATTTACCAACAGTGATAAATTGCCTCCCACCAAATGTCCTTTGGCATTTCCATGCTGATCCAGGATATTTCCTTCAGTTTTATAATCCGCTTTTTTCCCAAGGAGTGCACCATGCAGGCTTTCAATATATTGGTTTTTGTATTCGCCGTCGTTGAATGCTGCGGCCATTGGCGCATGCAGTGAAGCTATCTTAAAATTGGAAAATAGATGCGAATGAAGCACCGTAATGTCGCTGAAACCAATGATCCATTTCGGATGCTTTTTGAATTTTGTAAAATCCAGTTTATCAATTATTCTGCCCATTCCATAACCGCCCCTTCCGCATAAGATGGCATCAATATTTTTATCGTCCATCATGCGTTGGAGATCGCTGCATCTTTCTTCATCCGTTCCTGAAAAATAATTAAACTGATGGCCCAGCGTGTTTCCCTGAATCACGTTAAAACCCCATTCAGCAAGAGTATCAATACAGGTTTGTGCTTTTTCAAAAGGCATATATCCAGCAGGACACACAATTCCTACCGTGTCGCCTGGTTTTAAATATGGTGGTATTGTTGTCATTTATAAATGTTTTTCAGAGCGTGTCCCTCTCCTTTGGAGAGGGGTTGGGGTGAGGCCTTATCCAATGCATTCTAAAACAGCCCCATCCTTCTTAACAACCAATTTATGCCTCACGCCACATTTCAGCGCATAATTTTCTTTTACATGCCCCACGGGAAAATCGAAACAAACGGGATAATGATACTCCTGTACTTTTTCCATCACCATATCATAAATTGTTTTTCCGAATTCTTCGCCCGGATCGTCCGGTTTAATTTTAAATGCCCCGATAATTAAACCTTGGAGTTTTTCTAATTTTCCACGCCGTTTGAAATTCCAAAGCATGCCGTCAATCTTGTAAGCATATTCGTCAACGTCTTCTATAAAAAGAATTTTTCCTTCTGTGCGCAAATCGGATATGCTGCCATCCATCATTTGAATAATCGATAAATTACCGCCCACCAAATGTCCTGTACCTACCCCATATCGGTTTTCAACAATAGGTAATCCTTCGTATTTTATTTTTTCTCCCACAAGACATTGCCTGATGGAATCAATAGAATCAATTTGTGCTTGGGTAGCTGTTGAAAAGTCATCTGGAAAACTATTACACATTTTAGAATGCATGGTAGCGATTCCATAATTGTGATTGATATGGCAATGAAACACCGTAGCGTCGCTAAAACCAATGATCCACTTGGGGTGTTTTACAAATTTCGCAAAATCAATTTTATCAATCATCCTGACAGCGCCATATCCGCCACGCCCCAGCATAATGCCCTTTATATCCCGATCATCGAGCATTTGCTGCATGTCTTTTGCTCTTTCGTCATCGGTGCCGGCAAAAGTAAAATCGGTAGTTCCGACGGTATTGCCTACACGAATTTCAAAACCCCATTCTTTCATTTTATTAATAGCAGGTTGGCATTCCTCAAGTGTTATATGGCCTGATGGGCAACATATTCCTATCAGATCTCCATTTCTTAGATAGCCGGGAATTAGCTTCGTAGTATCATTTTTTGCGAATGGAAGTTTTTTACTAAAAGCCACTCCAACAGTTGCCAAAGGAACTACTGTCGATAAAAAATCTTTTCTGTTCATAAATTTAATGCTTCATTTACAATTGAAATCCCATCCCGACTTTCAATGCCTTTTCGTATTTGTGCAAATCAAATTTATAGTAAAACGGCGCTTTATGGGCTACGCCTTTTTTAGTTTCTTTTAATTTTATTAAAATTCCGGTTGACATCATTTTTCGATGAAAATTACGCCTGTCCAATTTTCTGTCCAGCACTGTTTCATACAAAGCTTGCAACTCCGGCATGGTGAATTTTAAAGGTAATAAATTATATCCGACAGGTTGATAATTGAGCTGGAGACGCAAGTGCTCCAGTGCCTTTTCTAATATAAGATTATGATCCAAGGCCAACTCGGGAATATCTTTGATAGAAAACCACTGACAGGTTTCTGATAAAATATCCGGCATGGGTTTCACTTTGGTAAAATCCACGAGGGCGCTGTATCCGGCTGAAATGAACCGCTCAAACATCCAGCTTTCTCCAGGCGCCACCTTCATTTCTTTAAATAAATCCAGGAGCAGTTTTCTGTGAGAACGCAATGGATCGCTGAAAACATGAAATTGCTGTAGAAATATTTTATCCAACCCCGTTCTTTCTTTCAAAATTCTATGCGCTGCTGCGTCCATTGCCTCATCGAGCATTACAAACCCTCCTGGCAAAGACAATTTATCAAAAACTCTGGATTTGAGCAACAACGCCCTTAATTCATTTTCGTGAAATCCAAAAACAACACAGTCAATAGAGATATGCCGTAAAAATATTTCATGGCCTTTTAAAAAATGATTCTTTATCTGTTTTTCGAATTCCATATAGCAGTGAGGTGGCGATTTAAATTAAATGTAAAATAAAATTTACTGATTTGAATAAAATTATTACATTGCGTCATATTAACACAATAAGAATAAAAAAATTTTATGATAAAACCAATATTCGTTTTATTTCTAATCCTAGCAGTGAGCCTGGCAAAAGCCCAGAATAATATCGAAGCAAAAGCTAAACAAGTAGTTAGCCAAATGACGCTGGAACAAAAGGCCGAACTGGTAGTAGGGTTAGGAATGAAACTGCCGGGTATGCCTGAAAACAGCAACGCAAAAAAAGATAAAGTTCCTGGTGCAGGGGGAAATACTTTTGCAATACCAGAATTAGGAATTCCTTCTATGGTACTTTCCGATGGCCCTGCCGGGGTAAGGATAGACCCTTTTCGCAATGAAGACAGTTCGCGTCCCTATTATGCTACAGCATGGCCGGTGGCTACTTTGCTGGCTTCTACGTGGGATACCTCTTTGGCAAAAAGGATGGGGGTTGCCTTTGGAAGTGAAATTCATGATTATGGCATTGATATTATTCTGGCTCCTGCAATGAATATTCAACGGAATCCCCTGGGTGGAAGAAATTTTGAATATTATTCTGAAGACCCTGTCGTAGCTGGTAATATGGCTGCAGCCATTGTTAACGGTATTCAGTCAAACGGTGTAGGCGCTACCATCAAACACTTTGTGGGCAATAATGAGGAGACAAATCGAATGACACTAAATACCATTTTGAGTGAAAGAGCACTTCGGGAAATTTATTTAAAAGGCTTTGAGATAGCTGTAAAAAAATCCCATCCCTGGGCGGTGATGAGTTCTTATAATAAGATAAACGGAACATATACTTCTGAGGAGTATAATTTGCTTACCACTATTTTAAGAAAAGAATGGGGCTTTAAAGGAATGGTAATGTCGGATTGGTTTGGCGGCACCGACCCCGTAGCCCAAATGAAAGCCGGCAATGATTTACTAATGCCCGGTTTGCCTTCACAAACGAAAGCAATTCTCGAAGCTGTAAAAAATGGAACACTTAAAGAATCAGTTTTAAACGAAAATGCACAAAGAATTCTCGAAACTGTTTTCAAATCCCCAGCATATAAAAATTATAAATACTCCGATAAGCCCGATCTTAAGAAAGATGCAACCGTATCGCGCACTGTCGCAGAAGAAGGAATGGTATTATTAAAAAATAGAATAAATCGTTTAAGTCGTGAATACCTTTTGATAAATGGGGTCACTCTTAACCATTCTTTCTAGAAGGTTGTGAAATATAGTTTTATCAAATCCCCGTCTGTTAAAGCGATAAAAGAATTCATTCAGATACG
>DATCFI010000300.1:0-43534 GCA_036509585.1 Hanamia sp.
GCTCAGGGATGTTTTGCAAAGAATCAATACTCACCCCATCAATAAAATAGATGAACTGCTGCCTCATAACTGGAAACCTTTGGGATAAATACTTTATACCGAATTTATAAAGAGGTGTAGTTAGCCGGACGGATACAGAGCATCAGTAGAAACTTTTCTTGCGTTATATTTTTTCCTGATATTTCCTATGCTCTTTGTCCGTGGGGCGGTATTTGAAAACGGTTAGCACTTAACCGCCGGTAAAAAAAAGTCCTGAAAGTTAATTTTAAGAACTAAAACTCGGCGGTATTCATCGGCTTGAACTGAAGACGAATAGTCGATACCGATGATTGTTTCAATGTCATTCCCCAATTCCACAAAACCCTGAAATTGGTAATTCGTGCTTGAAGAATACTATTTTTTCCCTTTGGATTATTTCGAAATTTTTTCGAAATAATGTTGTTTTCGTTTACCAAAAAGTGCAGTTTTTTCTTTTAGTTCTGAGATGATCTCATCTTTATTTTTGATGTCAGTTTGCATTTCTTTGAATTTCTCCATTATTTCAGTAATACTAGGAGTAAATTGATAACCTTTCGCTTTAATGTGCTTTGCGAATTTGGCAAAGTCTTTTAATTCGATGTCATCAAGGTTTTTTTCGTCAATTTCATCTTGTTTCGAATCGTAAGTATTTCTTTGAATGATGTACTCATGAATCGTTTCTCTTAATTCATATTTTAATTTGACAGGATTTTTGTCTATTAGACTAACTCCTGAATCTATTAGCACTTTTATATCATCCCAACATTCATTTGCAATTTCTACTAGATAAGGATTTTCGAAAACATTAATATACTCTTTGGCTGAAATTTCAAATGACCCCAACTGATCTAAAAGACCTATCAACGTTTCCGGTCTTACTGATATCGATGTTTTTAGTCCAATTTTTAGACCGCATCGTGCTGCCCTTGTAGAAGAAGTTAACAGATAGTATTTGCCAGGCAAAATAGCCTTTTCATCTTTAAGCGAAGCATCATTTAGATAATAAGTGGTTAGATACATTTTTGCATCATTCAAAGACAATTCATAATTTTCTTCCCCAGTTCTCCATTGCGCTTTAAATGTAGATATTGTTAAGTCATTAATGAGACCGGTTAATTCAGTTAATATTTCTTCTTTTACATTTACTGTTGCTAATGATGTTAACTCTTGTACAATAAAAGTATCTGGATAATAATGATTAATTAAATCGACTAGGTATTTATATGGAGCGTCTTTGTCAATATAGTTGGATAGATAGTCTTTAAACGATGTTGATTTGGAAATCTCTCCACTTATTATTCCAGAGTAATAACCTTTTACAAAAACATTGTGTATTCTTTCCCCAATAACATTCTCATCTACATTTTCGAAAGTAGCTCGAAAGTAGGAATAATGTCTTTCAGCTTCTCCATGTTTGAGAACTTCAGCGATGACATTTGGCGGAATGACTAATTTGCATTTTAAGGATTTTAAATGTTTAGCTAATCTCTTATATACTTTATTAAGAGGACATTCTGATACGATACAATAAAGCAAGAAATCGGTATCAATCACGAAAACCTTTTGAGCAAAACTGGTAGCCTGAAATTCTTTTAGAGTCGGATCTAAATTCATAATCTGTAAGCTTATGAATGCCTTTGCCCATTGAGAAAGAATTTTGGCTTGTTCGTTAGTAGGATTTCGCAAAGTATCACCAATACTGTAGACAAGCATGCTTCCTAATTTTGCTGAAAGCCCTTCTTTGGTAATATTAATTAGTGCAGCATTCTTGTCATAGCCATAATCAGTGGAAATGGTGTCTGCACCTGCATTTGAATAATCTACGCCATGCAATCTAAAAAATTCGCTAAAGGAGTTTTGAATATTTGATTTTAACCTTGAAAGCGTAGCATTATCAATACGTATATCTTCAATTCCTCTAAATTTTTCAATTATGTCATTAATTAATGCATCGGTTTCGGCATTAACTTTAGCTAGATTGCCTTCAATAAATTCAACGGATTTCTTTGTTGGACTAATTACTCCACTTTTTTCCTTAACTAAATCCTCTTTTGAAAGCCTTTGAACCGATGCTTTTATTTGACCTTCATCAATTGGCTTAGCGAACTTTTTTGTAATTACTTCTTCAATTTTTTTAATAGTTGTTTCTTTGCTCGGGGCTATTATTGATAAAATAAGTTTATCGAACAGGTCTTTTCTTGTAATCTGCGCATTATTATTAAAAGTAAAAAGTAAAGAGCACTTTAACAATGAAGTCTCTAGCAGATCACTCGATTCATCAGAAAAATAAACTTTTTTATTAAAATATGAATTTTCTATTTGAGCTCGAACATTTGGGAAATAGGTATTAAATAAAGAATAATTATTGGCGGACAGCCTTGATAAAATTGTCCTTCTTTCAATTATTTCAATTTCAAATTTGCTTTTATATTGCTTACGGATCTCTGATTTTAAGGTTTGTATATTATTTATTTGATTAATAGTTACGAAAACAATGCTTTGGTAGCTTATCCCATTTTCCGCAAGTTTCTCGATTGTATCGATTATTTTTTGCTTGTTTCGTTTATCCAAAGAATATTGAAATACAGTTCTTTCAATACCATCTTGAAAATATCTTGTTTCCTCTCCGTCCATTCCCTCATCACCAATTCCGCCGATCGCATGGATGGTTTCATATCCTTCATCATTTAGAATTCTAGTTGAAATTTCTTCAAATTTGCTAAAGTCAGTATAGTTATTTAAAGCTAATTCTATAATGTAATCCATCAGTGAAGATTTAGTTTGAAAATTTGAATGTAAATATCGCTATTTAGTATATAATAAAGTAATTGCTTTTGAGCTCTATCTCACAGGCATTTAGCCCATAAAACGCGACTCTGTATTAGTAGCGCAAATACAACCCGGGTTATTTTTAAATCGTCCGATTGACTAATTTTCAGCAGCACTTTATTGTTTGATTTATGCAATAGATAAAAAAACAGAAATCCATCTTATTTGTTAGTTTACTGTAAACTTCTTTCGAATTTAATTCTTTGGATCTCCATAAGTTCCAAATCTCACTGCATTTTTAAAAGCCTAGTAAATACTTTCCTGGTATTCTCTATGTTTTTTCATGCTGGCTGTTTTGATTTACGTTTTGTCGCCTTCTTATTGCGCAACTCTTTTTGTTTACGTTTTTCTTTGTCTGTACGAATGAAATCACTAATGGCTTTTCCCTCTGCCTTAGTCAAAACCATTACTACCGCTGAATAAAGTTTCTTCTGCCCAGAACTGCTGCTGAAAGGTGTACTTCAGCTCATTATTAGCACTTCAGCCTGGCTACATAGGATGCGAATGTTATGTGCCGTTTAGCCTCTAAATATTGGGTCTATTTTGTCAATGAGTTTACTTATGTAGTCTTTTTGCAACTGAATAAAGTCAAGCAAAAAGTCATCGTCTGAAATAAAGATAATGCCATAATCTGTCACTTCTAACAACGGAAATTTTTTTATAATGCTATAGAGTTTTTGCTCTTTTAATTTTTTTGTAGTATCTGTAATAATATTACTGTTATTATGAACAAAGCGATTTCTCAATTTTTGTAAGTCTCTGATTTTTTCCCAATATGTGTTTAAGTCGTTGAGTTCAATGTTAACAACCAGTTTTAAATAGCGGTAAATTTTTTCAATTATGTTATCGCCATTTAAATCGTCTATTTTAATTCTGTATTGCTTCCTTTCGTGAATCTTTTTGCACATTCTAATTAAGCGATTTTCGAAGAGGGCAAATAATCCTATAAATGTCGATAGTCTAAAGAAGTGGGGAAAAATAGAATGAAGTTTTGAATATTCATCATTTGATTCTAAGTCAAATTTTATTACTACTTGACCATCTTCAATGGTTTCAAATTTCTTGTCAAATTCTTGCTGAGCAGTTGCGATACTTTTGTTACTATGTCTTATATAATCAGCAATAGATTCAAGCTCTAAAATTGAATATTCCCTGAATACTTGTAAATAATTTTCAGTCATTTTAAATGTTTAATGAAATGGCACACAACGGGCAGGTATTGCTGAAGGCATGGTATTCATTGCTCGTCAGTTGGTACGTCAGCCGATTTATAATTTATAGATGAAGTTATGAATAAAAGCTGATTAGAATTCCGCATGCTTGAACAAAAGACGATAAGCGAACTATAGCTGTTGAAATCCACGTCTGCCATGCTTTTAGCAATACATGTGTTAGTGGCGATATTGGTTTATAATCGGGATTATTCTTGGTCGAATACTTGGCTTTGTAGCATCAAATTGAGATGTTTTAATCTTTTTCGTTAAAGTGATATTTGAAATCGATAGATTGATGTCAAAGTTGGTTGCACTTAACCAGATTATTGAACTATTTTCTATTTTTTCACCTTTGTCATTGACACGTCCTAATATTTTTGAGTTTGTTGTAGTTCCTTTCGAATATTGACTCGACCGTTCTTTCAATATTTTCAAATATTTTTGAGTCACTTGATGATTAAAATAAGCAGTTCTCTCACAGTTAAGAATTTGTAGAAGATTTAATTGTTCAACATCTTCCCTTCGTGTTAATTCAATATGACTTTTTTTCTTATCTCCAACTTTGTAGGTATTGCCGTCGTAAAATAGAATTGTTTTATAGGGGTCTAATGGGAGAAATAATTGTATACCTATACTTGCATAACCAGTTTTGCCCATGATAGCCTTTTTTTGTTCTAGATATTGATTGTATTTTACTAAAGGGTTATCACTTGTGATGAAAGGAATATCTGTAGAGTTCAGGATTAACTTGTAGCCCAAATCTTGAGTGACAGCAAATGATTTTTCAATTCCGGAAAATGAAATTTTAATCATTTCTTCTGGGGATAATTTTGGAATTTCTGAAAGGGTGTCTGAATTTGCTTCCTCCTCTAATTCGTTTAAGCGGAGTTGGAGATGGTCCTGTGATTCTTTTACTGCCTTTGAAGCAATGGGATTTCGAATTTCAGTTAATATCATTAAGTATAATAAGGTATGGTGTTCTTCTGAGTCTAGTCGTGGTAGTTTACCCGTAACTAGAATCTGCCTAATTATGGGAGACATTAGTGACTCCAATTCCGATAAAGCATCTTCTAACTTTCCGTCCTTGCCATAAAAAAAAGGTTTATAACACTGAGTCTTTAATTTTCCATTTTGAATAAAAAAATTGGTGTTAACATTAAAGATTCCAATTTCCTTTCGATTATTGTGAAAAGAGAAGTTCTTTAAATAAAATCTTGGGACATAATGCTGTTTTTCTTTATCTGTCATAAGGATGAGAAGTGCCAGAAATATCGCCGCTAACTTCTGTATTTCCGCTAAACTACGCTATTCATTTTATAAAGTAATTGCTTTTGCGCTCTATCTCACAGGCATTTGGCCAATAAAACGCGACTCTACATTAGTAGCGAAAATACAACCCGGGGTAATTTTAAATCGTCCGACAAACTAATTTTCGACAGCACTTTATTGCTTGATTTATGCAATAAATAAAAACAGCAATCCATGTTATTTGTTCGTTTACTATAAAATTCATTTCTACTTCTACCAAAGAAATTTAATTCTTTGGATCTCCGTAAGTTCCAAATCTTATGGCATTTTTAAAAGCATCAGTAGATACTTTCCTGGTGTTATATTTTTCCTGGTAATCTCTATGCGCTTTGTCCGTGGGGTAGGTAATATTTTTAGGGTAAGGATACGAAGGCATATCATGAAACGGCAGCGGCGCCACGGTTTGTCCATAAGCTGTATTCATGTCTCCATCTTTTACCCAGCCTTCACTGTAAATAATAAAGTCGCGTTTCCAACCTTTAGGTAATTCCGGTAATCGTGTGGCATCAAAATCAATGGTTACTTCATCTCCGCCATCGCAAATGATGTATTGGTCATCTGCTTTTTGCAATAATGGTAATACATCTCCATAGCGTGTATAGTTGCCCGTTAGGTCTCTCCACTTTTGTCCTTTGGTTACTTTATAATAATCAAACCATTGTGGGCCAAAAGGTCCGCCTTTATTATAAGACGCTGAATAACCACGGAAATCCAAATTGGCACTAACCATTTTCAGGTCATGCGTTTTTACAGGAGCCTTTACATTTCCGGTGGTGAAGAAAATGTGGTCCCAATATATTTGCATCGTTGTGCGGATTCTGACGCGCCTGTCATGGGGCGTAAGAAATTTATGAGTTAAGTTGACAATATCCATTTTATCCCTTCCCATCGGATACCCGATATCTTCTATAACGGTTTGCCATTTTCCTTCTTTGTTAATCACCTGTAGCGAAGGCGCCTGAAGTTTATATTTATTGGTTTGTGCCAGCTCTGTATTGATGCTGGCATCAGGAGGGAAAATCCAACCCCGCATGTACAATAACAAACTATCACTTTGCGCTTTTTTGCCCAGGTCTAAAATCAAATCATGTTCTTTAGCAACTCCCTGGAATTTACCCAAAGAGAAATTGGACACATATTGAAAATCATATTTTTCTAATTTGGGAAGAACGTTGTTTCCCTCGCCATCGGTTGCCGAAACCGGCAGGTGTTTATCAGTAACCAAATAAATCTTTTTGCCGGGGTAAGGTGGCGCTACAAATCTTTCATCCACATACGTATCTACAGAATCAGGATGATCTACGGCCATCAATTCCGCTTTATCAAAATACACCGCTTCCCAAAGTTCTTCGGTGACCTTTATGGTATAAAGCCCATTCCTGGGTTGTAACTTATTACCCGGAATCATCAGGTATTCTTTCGATGGCTGATGATACGCAAAAGTGGTATCCTTACCATGAATCGCCACCGGCATGCCCAGCGCGCTTCTCCACAGCATGTCTTTGAGAAATACGAATTGTTTGCCATCCCATGTAAACAGGAAAGGACAGGAGCCTTTTAATTGTGCCTCTTCCAGTGCTCTTTGCTTGCGCATCGGATCTACAATAGTTTGCGCAACACCGTTTGGCCAAATAATACGCAACGCATCAATTTTGGTTCTCTGGCCTACCCCAAATTCAGTGAGTGGCCCTTTGATTGTTTTAAGCTGGTATAAATCTCCTGCTTTCAGTTCAATTTGTCCTCCGATTCCCAACCTGTTATTTTTACTGCTGCCAAATGAAAGGCCGGTAAGCTGTACCTGCACATAATTATTATAATTTCCCCCATCATTTCTTGCTAACTGAACTCCACCGGGCCCGGTGAAAAAAATGTCCCGATCGCCATCAAAATTGAAATCGGCAATTGCCAAATGGTACGCTTGCATGATTGTTGCCGGCAGCAGAGAAGTGACATCCGAAAATCCTTTTACACCATCATTGTGAAATAATTTTACACCCTTTTTAGAAGGATCAGCATTAACGCCTGCCACAACTATGTCTTTGTAGCCGTCATTGTCATAATCTATAAAAGCTACCTGGTACACTTTAATTCCTTTGAGGGAATTGCTCAATTGTTCTGACGCTTTCTCATCAGCAACGTAAGCGCTTCCGGTATTTTTTAGCAAATAGCATTTCCCATCGGCGCCTCCGGCAAGAAGCAGATCAAGCGTTCCGTCATTATTATAATCTCCGAAAGTAACAGCGGTGCCTGTATATTCCAGCTTTTGAAGGCCGGCAGCTGAACTCATATCAGTGAAATTTGAATGCCGGTTATTATTTAATAATTCTACGTTTCCGGCGTTTGTTACGCCCACAATATCCAGGTCACCATCCTGGTCCCAATCTCCGAAATCCATATCTGCCGTGCCTTGCTTATCCCCCGCCAGGCCGGTGCCGGACGTATTCTCAGTAAAAGTGCCGTCACCGTTATTACGAAATAATTTATTCCCGTTTTTTTGAGCCACATACATGTCAAGATCACCATCCTGGTCAAAGTCGGCAAAAAGTATTTTAGTTACGTTGGTCACGTTTTTCAACCCGATATCATCGGTTACATTCGAAAAAGTACCATCGCCTTTATTTTTATAAACAAGAATACCGTTCGTGGTCGCCACAAAAAGATCCTGGTATCCGTCATTATCATAGTCCGCAAACGTGGCAAATAAATCCTTCCCTTTATGATCAATGCCACCCTGCACTTTGCAGTCTTTAAAAAGCCCTACCTGTATGGATGATAAATTACACGTGGAAGAAGATGCGCCGGGCAAAACATAACTTGAATACATATACATATTTCCTATGGCATCGTAATCAGTTACAGCCAATGCGCTATTCCCCGCACTTATTTTATTGGTATTTACATATCCCGGTATGCCCGGGAAATCGGTAAATGTCAAAGGTGCATTGAATGAATTGTTTTTATTATTTGCTCCGTTGGAGGTATCAAGCGCTGAAACGGATATGTTGGTATCAAAATTAAAATACCCGGCAACCATATTAGGAATGCTGATTTCGTCAAGCCCGGATGCATAGTCAGGCGTTATTTTCATTAACCCATGAAACTGCTGAATGTAGGCCAATGCTTCATTGGGTTTATTGGCATGTAAAAGAGAAATGGCATTTTCATAAGCGGCCTCGGCTGCATCCGAAAATCCCGGTGTTGTTTTCTTTATACTTTGCAGATAGGAGAGGGAAGAATCAGTTTTACCTTCATTGGCAAGCATTTCCGCCAATTGCAGGCGGGGAACAATATTGGCAGGAGAGAGGCTTTCAACTTTAAGCAGATAGTTTTTTCTTAAAGGTGCATTTTGGATGGACGTATCCAGTTCGGATAATTTATAATAGGCACTAATATTTTTAGGATCTTGGCTAATGATATCATTTAATTCTTTTATAGCATTTTCTTTATCATTTTTTCGATAATATGTTTCGGCTAACAATAATTTTATATCTAAATTTTTTGGTTGAAGTTTTAATGCTTCATTACAGAGTTTTTCTGCAGCATCATAATTTTTTTGAAGTAGATATAGCCGGGTGAGGCCGATATAGCTGGAAGTGTCTTGCGGGTTTATTTTTATGGCTTGTTGAAATGCCGCAACGGCTTCGTCAAGCTTGTTTTGAGACATGTATTGCAATGCCAGTTCCTTAGGATCGCCGGTGTTTTTTTCACTATTAGATCCTGATTTTTGATTACAACCGGTCATCATCCCAACAGTAAACAAACAAATAAACAGGATTCTTAAATAGCGCTTCTTTAATTTGGAAAATAAATACATTGGGAGGCTGGCGTGGGTTAAAATTTGTTCAAACGATAAAAATAACAATAATCTGTCCGCCAAAGGTAAAAAGCCCGACTAATTTTTTATCTTGTGACAATTTAATTCCGTAATTGCGATTATTTTAAAACCTGGTAAAAGAAATAGGAGATTGTATTCATGAGCTGGCAAAAAAAATTAGCCCAATTTATCGTCATCATCATATTTGTTGGATTGTTGATAGGAACTGCATTACCCTCCCGGAAGAAATTATTTCAAAACAGGGATGAAGCCCGGCAAAAAGAGTTGTCATTAAAAAAATATGGCTTTTACCTGGAGCCTGATAATAAAGCAGCGGGCATTGATTTCAAACATTCCACTCCCGATTTAGATCCTAAATTGAATAACATCGCGCCACAGATTGCCTCCATGGGCGCTTCTGTATCTATTGTTGATTTTGATAACGACGGATGGAATGATATTTATTTTACTGATAGCAAAACAGGAAGCCTGAATGCGCTTTATCGTAACATGCATAATGGAAAATTTGAAAATGTTGCCAGTGAAATGGGTTTAGCAGATTTAAACCAAAAAGGAACCGGTGCTTCTATGGGCGCTGTTTGGGGAGATTATGATAATGATGGCTACAAGGATTTGCTTTTGTATAAATGGGGTAAGCCGGAGTTATTTCACAATATTGATGGAAAAAAGTTTGTAAACGTAACAGCCGGAAGCGGACTACCTGCATGGGTCAATTCCAATTGCGCGATCTGGTTCGATTTTAATAACGATGGGAAACTTGATCTTTTTATTGGAGGCTATTACAGCGAAAAGTTTGATTTGGAAAATCTCTCGACCACCAAAATAATGCCCGAAAGTTTTAGGTATGCCAATAATGGCGGCAGAAATTATTTGCTGGAAAATATGGGGAATGGCAAATTTAAAGATGTAACGGAACAATACGGAATGACTTCCACCAAGTGGACGCTTGCCGCCGCGGCATCTGATTTTAACGGGGATGGTTACCCGGATTTGTTTGTTGCAAATGATTATAATGTAAATGAATTGTATATCAACAAAAAAGGCCAAAAATTCACAGAAGTCGGAAGTCAATCAGGGATCGGAAATATTCCTAAAAGCGGAATGAGCGTGTCTTTTGGAGATATAGATAATAGCGGTTTGCTCGGCGTATATAATACCACCATAACTGAAGATGGGATTTTAATCCAGGATAATAATTATTGGCAGCCCGAAGGAGATCCGCGAAAGAGTGCCTATCCAAAATTTGTAAATTTAGCCCAGTTGGCAGGGATTAATAATGCCGGGTGGAGCTATGGTTCCCAGTTTGGAGATCTTAATAATGATGGCTACATGGATCTTTACGTCGCTAATGGTTTTATTTCTGCTGCAAAGAACACTTCGTACTGGTATGATTTTTCAAAAGTTACCGGGGGAAATAGTACCATCATTGAGGATGCAAAGAACTGGCCTGATATGAGGGGTAAAAGTCAGTCCGGTTACGAGCAAAACAAAATTTGGCTTAACAAGGGCAACAGGGAATTTGAAGACGTCTCTGACGAAGTATGCCCTTTAGCTACCTATGACAGTCGTGCTGTTGCGCTCGCCGATTTATGGAATACTGGTGCGCTGGATGTGATAGTGGCTAATCAAAATGACATCCCGCTGGTTTATAAAAATGACCAAAAGAATTCCAACCATTGGATAGAGCTTGAGTTACAAAGCAAAGTAAGTAACGCCGATGCGATAGGCGCTAAAGTAATGTTATCATGGAATGGTAAAAAGCAAATCCAGGTAGTTACCGGCGGTTTGGGATTTGCTTCGCAAAACGAACACAGGCTTCATTTTGGTATTGGCAGTAGCAGCCGGATAGATCAGATCAGTATCTATTGGCCTTCCGGGAAGAACACGGTGATCAATAATCCAGAAATTGATAAGTTGCTTGTTATAAAAGAAAAATAAGCGGTTAAATAATAAATTAAAATTAAGCGGTTTGATCGTATTGGTATGAATTCGCAAAACAATCAGCGCAAAATGCGTTTTTGTTTTTGGTTTTGGGCAAATTGTGAGATAACAAGCATTTTTATTGAATAACTAATAAGATTTAAATAATTAAAAAGGCTAAAGGTTTGTTAGAGACATTGTGGTAAAGCGGTGGGATGGCCGGACAAACGCGCGGAGCGATCGGGTTGTCCTTGAATTTTTTGTTTCTTTTTTGTTCAAGCAAAAAAGAAAAGAAACAAAACTGGAATTGAATTCTAATTAGAGATTATAAGCTCTGACGATTTAAACGCCTAATTCTATAATAAATTAAAATATTCAAAATCTCAAAATATGCCCTGGATAACTAAAAGTACAAAAGGTTATTTTCAATATGTACCACCCGCATTTATTACGCTATTGCTGTTGATTGGGCAATTGAGTTTTCATGTCCTCGATAGTTATTTATATGTGGTGGTTTCTATTGTTGCCGCGATACTTACAGAAATAATCTTATCAAAAATATATTTTGGGAAATGGAAAAGCCTTTCCAGTGCGTACATCAGTGGAATAAGTGTTGGCATTCTAATAAGGTCTGTTTCTATTTGGCCTTATATTATTACGGCCGTTCTTTCCATCATGTCTAAATATGTTTTAAAGTATAAAGGACGGCATTTATGGAATCCCTCCAATTTCGGCGTATCCTGGATGTTGTTTATGGCTCCTTTAGATGTGGCGGGATTGAGCATTCAATGGGGAAGTAATTTTTTAGGATTGGCAGTAATTTGGATATTAGGTTTTGTAATTGTTTACCGGGCAAAGAGGCTTCATGTGACCGTCGTTTATGTAATCAGCTTCGTGATTCTCGCTTACGTGCGAAGCTTGATTGTTGGAGATACGTTCCTGGCCGAGGTGTCACCTTTAACAGGACCCATGTACCAGTTGTTTATATTTTTTATGATTACAGATCCGGGCACCTCCGTGTCCACCAGGAAGGGCAGAATCATTGTGGTCATTCTCGTAGCCCTGGTGGAATTTGTGTTACGACTTAATAGTTTTATTTACGCACCTTTTTACGCGCTATTCCTGGTAGGTCCTGTTGCAAAATATATTGACCTGAAGAGAAGTGCAAAAAAAGCGGATGCAACGGTATACAACAGTAAACCAACTTATTCTCTTCAAACTTAATTTATGAAATCGCGAAAGGAAATGAATTTACAGAATAAGGCGTTTAAGTCGTGAAGTAGTAATGATGCAGTTGGTGGCAACCGCAAGAGACGACAGTATTCAAATTATCAGACCAGTTGACAAAATAAAAATGACAGACGAAATAAATCAATCAGTACCCGAATCTTATATTGACATTGACATTGCAACAAAAGAAAATGGCTTTACAATGCCTTCCGACATTTTAACCTGTTCCTTGTTACGGACTCTTGCAACTTCAAAACCAGGCAGCAAATTCCTTGAGCTTGGCACTGGGACTGGACTTTCAACATCATGGATTCTTGATGGAATGGATAGTGATTCAACTATCATTTCATTTGACAATGACAAAACCCTTTTACAGATTGCTCAAAGATTTCTTGGTCAAGACAAGCGATTAAATTTAGTTCACTCTGACGGAGAGAAATGGATTAAAGCTAACTTAGGAGAAAAATTTGATTATATTTTTGCAGACACTTGGCATGGCAAGTACCTTCTTTTGGACGAAGTTTTAGAAATGATAAATAAAGGGGGTTTTTACATTGTTGACGATATGCTTACACAACCAAATTGGCCCGAAGGACATCAAGAAAAGGCAATTAATTTTGTAAAATATTTAGAAAGCAGAAATGATTTAGTCGTAACAAAACAACATTGGGCAACAGGAATAATAATCGCAGTTAAAAAATAAATTACAGATTTTCTTTTTTGGATTGGCTTTGTTTTTGCTTTTTCGTTTGTCCGGCCATCCCACCGCCGCGCCACATTGACTCTAACAAATCTTCTGCCTTTTCGATTATTAGTGCCTAAAGGTTCATCAATAAAATACTTACCATCTTACGATTTGTTAGAAGCCAGAAATGGAAACTGGTTTTAATTCTTTTCAACCGTTGCACTTTGAACAGATTGGCCTGGTAATTCAGATCATCACAACCAAAGCGCTTAATTCTATGAATTTAAAAGAAGCTTCTACAAGTGATATTTTGTTTTGATCGCCGTTCAATTTTTAGCAGCAAAGTTTTCTAATTGCTCTTCGGTAATTTCTTCCAGTTGGCGCTTCCTCGTTTCCACACCAAAGAACGTGATGGCAATAGCAGCAACGATCAATGGGACGGCACCAATTAAAGCCGTAGCGGCGATGGAAGGAGGTGCTATTGCAAAAACCACAATCGCTATGACCAATACGCCGCCAAATTTGCTGAAGCCTGCTATCACGCCACTTCCACGTGAACGAATACTCGTCGGATAAATCTCAGCCGCATACGCAGACAATACAGAAATTAATGAACTAATGCCCCAAATCGGAATGATCAATAAAACATAAAGCAACATCGGGTGCTGAATAATTGAATTTCCTGCAAATATAAAACCCAGCATCGATGCGGCAGTAATCAACGTCAGTAACACAATCGTTTTTTTACTGCTCCAGATGCCATACATCCAGGCAACCAGGAAATTAAGTGGGAAACCAATCAGCGCGGCATTTCTCAAAATCCCAAATGAATCTGCCTGGTTGTATCCCATACGCTGAAGGTTAGAGGGTATCCAAAGTTCAAACCCGAATTCCACAAAGCCAGCACCAATTGCAAGGATGCTTACTGTAGCAGTTATTCCAAGAAAGGGTGACTTGAACAGTTGGTTGAATTGATTTTTTATTTTTTCTTCAACGACTGCCGGGATAATTTTTTCTTTTATGGCCACAGCGCCAAATCTTTTCATTACATCTTGCGCTTCCTTAAAACGGCCGTTATTGATCAGGTATCGTGGCGACTCCGGAATCCACCGGTTTAAAAATATAAGCATGAATCCTGTTGGAAATCCTATCAGCCACAAAATTCTCCATGTGTAATGTGGCACAAGCCATGATGCGAGCGCACTGCTGATGATGTATGCTCCGGCAATATCACCGCCGATCAATACCATCATCCAGCCTCTGTGTCTTGCAGGGATACTTTCAGCCATTAAAGTAAACATGATGGGCAACATTCCTCCTACGCCCCACCCCATCACAAAACACATAACGCAGTTCATCCAGAATTCAGGCATTGAACCACATGCGCTGGTGGCAATGAATGTAACACCCGCCATTAATATGGAAGATTTTCTGCCAATCTTATCGCCCAACCATCCCCAGATAAAAGAACCGATTACTGTACCAGTAATTCCAGATAAAGGAAGTAGCGCCACAGGAATCCTTGCATTGGGAAACAGCGGCGATTTCAAAACATATTCTCTTGCCACTCCCGGCACTACAAACGACAAAATAGTTGGCTTCATCACATCAAGTGTAATGGCAATCGCCATCACGATTAAAAGCCCGATATGAGTACGGTTGATCGGGGCATCATCCAAAGCCTTAATTTTTAAATCAAAATCTGCTTTCTCGCTAAGTGCCTTAGGTGGAATAAGACTATATAGTGTAACAAGAAGTCCTATTACAACCAACGTCATTCCTAAATTCATAGAGGTATCCATAGGCATTCCTACCAACCGATAGCCCATGTCTTTTGCATTAATATACATCGGAAGTTGAAGTGCGACACCCGCAGCAACAGCAAAAAAACCTATCCAAAAAGCACCTCTGCTTCTAAAATTAATTTTTCCACCGGAACCTAACTCTTTAAAGGATTTCATGTCAATTTCGATTTGTCTGGCAGCGGCCTATTTGCTACTTGCTATTTGTTTGTCTTGAGAAAAAATTTGTATTAGTGAAGGAACTCGGCGGTAAAAATAAGTTATTAATAATAAATTTAAACATTGAAAACAGTTTTGCGGCTGATCATGCTTATTTTTCGGTGTTTCCTCTTAACCATCCGAAAATTTTACTATTAAAAAAGAGCAAATGATTGCGATGCTTTCTTTTTTAATTTCTGGTTAGATTTACTCTTTTCGATAACTATATTTTTTCAAAAAAATCAGACGTGAATTATAAAGATTGAATTAAACATGAGTCCTTCAGAATAGAAATCTTTAATAAAAGTTGGTTTACTGTACTTCTCATTTGTTTAAGTATGCAATCAACAAAAAAATAAAATTGATATTAAATGAGTTTGTTTCAAATTTGATAGTTATCGAATCCTTTTGTGGGTGCAACAAAGCAGCTTCCATCGCGAGATGGAAAACCAGGAAGGTTTAGTTCGGCATCAATAAAAATTACGAAACCTCAAACAACCCTTCCTGGTTTCTGTTGCTTTGTTTCGCTTTGAAGCAGCATGAATTTAAAATAGACTCTTATTCGAAGATTATAAAGCCACAACTCCAAATGATTTAATTTTACAACTATGAATGATGATTTTTTAGACAAGAAATTAGAAGAAAGAATTTCGGCAAATGCATTGCGTTCTTTGAAAAAAATTAAAGGCCCCGATGGCCATGCACCAATTGATTTTTGTAGCAATGATTACCTCGGCATTGTAAAAAATAAATTGATTGAAAAGGAAACCGGACAAAACCTTTCTCATGGAAGCACCGGCTCAAGGCTGCTCTCAGGCAATTACGAATTGATAGAAGAAACAGAAAAATCCATTGCTAATTTTCATGATGCTGATGCGGGACTGATTTTCAATTCAGGCTATGATGCGAACACAGGATTGTTAAGTTGCGTTCCGCAAAAAAACGATGTTATTATTTATGATCAGCTCAGTCATGCGTCACTTCGCGATGGAGTTCGTTTGTCTTTCGCAACTGCGTTTTCTTTTTTGCACAACGATTTAGATGACCTAAGAAAAAAATTATCTTCTGTTGCGAAAAACGTTCAAAAGTTTGTGGTAACGGAAAGTATTTTTTCAATGGATGGTGATTTTGCGCCTTTACTGGAAATTGGCGCATTATGCGAAAAATATAATGCCGCATTGATTGTTGACGAAGCGCATGCCACGGGCGTGATAGGTGAAAAAGGGGAAGGGCTGGTTAAGAAATTAAGTCTGCAAAAAAAGTGTTTCGCCCGCATACATACGTTCGGAAAGGCATGTGGCGCCCACGGCGCGATCGTTTTAGGTTCTGAAAAACTAAAGAAATATTTGATTAATTTTTCGAGGCAATTTATTTACAGTACCGCTTTGCCGCCTGCGTCTATAGCTGCTATTGCTGCATCTTATAAACTATTTTCCAGGATGACAGAAGAACGAAATCATATCAATCAATTAATCAACACCTTTAAAAATTCCAACATAAAATTTAAAATCCTGCCAAGCGAAACACCTATTCAGATAGTAATTATTCCAGGGAATGAGGAAGTCAGAAAAACAGCAGAGATGTTACAAGAAAATAATTTTGATATTCGTCCGATCCTTTATCCCACAGTTCCAAAAGGGCAGGAACGATTAAGAATAGTGATGCATGCATTTAACAGTGAAGAAGAGGTGAAAGCTCTAACAAAGCATTTAGGTTAGAAAATTTATGATCTGAAACACCTGAACATAATTTCCGAAATTTGCCCAATTATCACATTATCACATTCGTAAATTGGCATATTAGCACATTAACAAATGAAACATCTAAAATCTTTAAATAAATATTTCTGGAAGTACAAATGGCTTTTCTTCCTGGGAATGGTGTTTATTGTTCTTTCGAATTACTTCAGAATACTAGCACCACAGGTGACCAAATATGTTTTAAATACAGTTGAGATTAGCATAAACCACGATAATCCTGCCGTTGTTAAAAAGAATGTTGCTCACTACGATCCATTGGTAAATATATTTATCCAAAGGCTTAACACAGATAATGCTTCTTACAAAACCAAAATTCTTTATTCTGGCGTTACGCTTTTGCTGCTGGCGCTTATCAGCGGACTATTTATGTTCCTGATGCGCCAAACCATCATTGTAATGAGCCGTCATATTGAGTATGAACAAAAGAATGAAATTTTTAAACACTATGAAACATTAGATACGCATTTTTACAAAACGCATAATACAGGCGATTTGATGAACCGCATATCAGAGGATGTAAGTCGGGTTCGGAGTTACGTTGGCCCGGCTATCATGTATTTAATCAACCTTGCTGCCACCATTGGTTTTTCAGTCACTTACATGATGAATGAAAATAAAGAACTGACACTTTATGTGTTGGCTCCCTTGCCAATACTGGCTTTCACTATTTATTATGTAAACACAATCATAAATCGTAAAGCTGATAAAATACAAAGATTACTATCTGATCTTACCACTAATGCGCAGGAATCTTATTCCGGAATCAGGGTGATCAAATCTTTTGTACAGGAAAAAGCGATGCTGGGATTTTTTGAAAATAACAGCGAAGAGTATAGAACCAATTCTATTTCACTCGCCAAAACAGAAGCCATCTATTTTCCATCGATGGGTTTACTGATAGGCTTAAGTACGTTGCTTACGATCTTGATCGGAGGGATCTATGTGATCCAGGGAAGTATCAGCGTGGGTGTTATCGGTGAATTCATTATGTATGTGTTGCTGCTTACTTTTCCGGTGAGCGCTATAGGCTGGACGGCCAGCATGATTCAAAGAGCGGCTACCTCGCAACGACGGATCAACGAATTTTTACACACTTCGCCTTCGATCCAAAACAGGAAGGACGCGAAAGAAATCATCCTGAAAGGAAATATAGAATTTAAGAACGTAGATTTTATTTATCCGCATACGGGCATTCACGCGATGAAAGATTTTTCTCTTAAAATCAGGAAGGGAGAGAAAGTAGCCATCATTGGAAAAACGGGGGCAGGCAAGTCTACCATTGCGCAGCTAATGCTTCGAATGTATGATGCACAAAAAGGGGAAATATTATATGATGAAATTGATATTAAAGATCTCGACATAAAATCTCTTCGTTCGCAGATAAGTTATGTGCCGCAGGATGTATTTTTATTTAGCGATTCGGTAGAAAATAATATCGGATTCGCGTTGCAAAACCCGGATAAAGATAGAGTAATGGCTGCGGCCAGAAGCGCAGCAGTAGATAAAGAAATTGATCGTTTTCCCGGAAAATATCAAACATTAATCGGAGAGCGTGGCGTCACTTTAAGCGGAGGGCAGAAACAAAGGATATCTATTGCACGCGCATTAATTAAAGATCATGAGATAACGATTTTTGATGATTGCCTGAGTGCGGTAGATGCTAAAACTGAGAATGAAATTATTACGAATCTCTACGAATACCTTCACCAAAAAACGGCGATTATCATTACTCACCGTATCTTTTCATTGTTCAATTTTGATAAGATCATCGTATTGCAGGATGGCGCTATTGCTGAACAGGGCACCCATCAGTCGCTGCTTGAATTGAACGGTTTATACGCCGAAATGTATCGCCGGCAACAGCAGAAGGAAAACGAGAATATGCCCGTATAAAGTGAAGTGGTATTAGTTTTTGTCAATTCAAAAACAATTTTATCTTTGCCCCGTCTAAAAATGTTTTAAAAAATAAAAAAATATCAGAAAGTGCCGTACGAAAATAATGACAAAAAGATGGAAAGTGTTTACAGTCAGCGCGTAAGAGCAGGCAAGCGCAGGACTTATTTCTTTGATGTAAGGGAAACACGTGGGAATGACTATTATTTAACCATTACTGAAAGTCGTAAGAAATTTAATGAAGACGGCTACGACAGGCATAAGATTTTTTTGTATAAAGAAGATTTTAACAAATTTCTAAAAGGCATGACGGAGGCAATTGATTACGTAAAAACAGAGCTGATGCCCGACTTTGATTTTGATGTCTTCAATCATGAAAATTCTGAAAACTACGAAGGCCATGCTTCAGACATAAAAAAGGAAGAGACTGAAAGTGAAACGCCTTCAGCAGAGAAAGTAGCAGCAGAAGCAGAAGAAGGATCGAAAGAAAGGGAAACGCCCCCGGTTACTAACAGTGAATCTCCAGAACCACAAGCGCCTGAGAATCCTGCTCAGCATGAAGAAGTAGATAAATGGTAAACTAAAAAAATACGGAACTATACTAAAGATCCTCTCAGTTTTGGGAGGATTTTTTGCTCCTGAGATCCGCCTTTCATTATCTTCATCTTGCAGAAATAGGAAACCTGTAGCGCAATCTTTAATTTGACAAAGGAAAAAATTGAGGTTTTAAAAAATTATCCAAAGATTGATATTTCACAGGTTGGTTTCATTATCTATAAGTATTCAAAAAGGCAATTTTGATTCTGTTATTTGGGGGCATTAACGTCCATCCTGATGAGAAAGGTAAAGGGTTTTGCATGTGGTTTACTGTCCCTAGTGATTGAGCTTTTTCTTCTGAGCCTTCTAATAGCTTAGCCTTATTTTTTAGTCTAGCAACAATTTTTTAGGAAACCCGTGAGAAGCGCGTAAAGAAGAAATTTTTCTTATTCGGCTTCCACTTTATCTATTTCCTTCATGATTCTCTCGGTTTCAATTAACTCCGATAGATGTGCCTGCTTCAGTTCGCCACCCGGTTTTACGAGTTGCCAAAAGGACATGGAGTCCTTTGGATAAGGCACTCTTGGAGCATCAATTTTTAAAAACTCTTTGTATTTATTCTTATAAGCCGTTGAATGCAAAACGGCATAGATGTAATCAAAAATATCTGTGGCCGCAAAGGTCAGCCTAAACTCGGGGCGTACTTCCCGGCTGTTGGCAAAGCATACTGAGCCTTCCGCCGGAATTTCCTTTTCCGCTATATAGGTTAATCCTAACCTATTCGCTATTTCAATAACAATTTCAGGAGGAAGGTTTGGTGGGTTTTTTAATTTGGCATAAATGTTTTTCAGTTCATCGGTCTCAAGCGAAAGGCCAAACGGGACATGGAATGACGCGCGACTTGATTGCAGCATTTGATCGCCCGCTTCACTGTTAGTAGTGAAGAAAGGCTGAATGCTAAAGGTATTTTCCTCGTACTGTTGCAAAGTCATCTTACGTATAAATGAGAGAAATAAAGGTAAGCATATTTAAGTTTTTGGAATAATGGGAAAAAGTGCATTTACAATAAAATAGCTATCGGGTCATCTTGCTCTGCGCGCAATGAAGGAGCGTACACCATGAAATAAAAACCAAGAAGATTCTGTTGAAAGTTGCTATTTTCTATTACCTCCGGGAATCTTCTTAGTTTGGCAATCTCTCAACTGTGTTTAAATAATTGTTTGCTGCAAATTGGTGCGGTGGAGCAACGGGGGATAGTCTTTCTCTTAATCATTCATCAAGATAAAAATCAACGGAATTTATTCGTTTACTGAGCTCGCAGCTGTCTTTCAGTGGTCGATTGTCTCTTTTGATATTGCTGGCTTAGTTTGAGCCGATGAGTGCTGAACTGAGATAAAGAGCAAAAAGACAAGCCAATATATTTTCATGTTGGTGCGGTGATTTCAAGAGTTTCGAAGGTAAAATCATTTGTTCCTTTATCTTGTTTGGATTATTTGGTACTAAGGTCAATTTTTGGATTGGGTAAATGGCCTCTTTTATAAATGATAAGACCGTTTAAGAAGTTCCTTAATACCTGGTCGCCAGCTTCCACATACCCCGGCTGGTCCTCGTTTCTGAACAGATCTCCCAAAGCACCTTTAGTAATTTCAAAATCCACCAACGATAATATATGAATGATGTCGTCATTCTTTAGGGAAAGTGCTACCCGCAATTTTTTAAGTATATCGTTATTGGTCATTTTAAATATTTGTGTAGCACAAAGATAATTGGTTTTAAATAGTTCTGAATAACTATGAGCATCGATTATTTACCAGTCTTTGCAGGACCATCAAGAAGTTTAATAAAGAGAATCCCTATTTACTGATAAGTAACGAACAGTCACAGACCTGGAGACCTGCGCCAGTTTAAGTAAAATAACAACAATGATTACACGAAATATAAAACAGCAGTCGGCACCGAGGGTCAGACGGCGGCGAAAATTAGAAAAAGAAAACATAGGAAATCTAATTCGGCTTTTTTTCAGAGGTGACACCTTTTGAAAAGGTGTCACCTCTCACACATCAGGTGGATATTTATCTGCTAGCCCAGACAATATGTCTATTGAGACCTTTACTGTCTTCGGATAGTCGGCGGTCAGTCGTGGGGACCTCTGGACTCTTTTTCACTTACCATTTTAATGAACACTGGCATGCAAACCTTGAGATGCTTGCTAAATACAAAAGAGGGGCAGATGGCCTGCCTCCGTACGATCTGCAGAATGATAGCCTGAATAATTTGTTTAAGGGTGGTAGTGTCGAAAGAGAGATTAGTTACGTAAATCTCCCGATGACTATTCAATATATGTTTGATCCGGGAATTTACATCGAATTAGGTCCGCAGTTTTCTTTAAGAACAAAAGCAAAGGATGTATTTTCTACTGTCCGAAATGAAGGCGAACTCAAACTTGAGAGAGATGTAGAAGATAACATCAACCGATGGGACTTTGGCTGGCTGGGAGGTATAGGCTGTAAACTGGGAAAAGCAAAGTTAGTGGCAGTTGGGGTTCGCTATTATGGCGGCTTTAGTGATGTAGTTAAAAACGAACCGGCAAAACAATTGAATCAGCAATGGGAAATTTATACTAATATTCCTATCGGTGTGAAAAAAGCTGAGGCAAGAAGACAGGCTAAAGCTGCTGCATCTCCGCAATAAATCGGCAAGCTGCCAGTAAACGGAGAAATCCCATTGATTTTAATTCTAAATAGTTCCAGCATTAAATATTCCATGTGAAGCCGGGAACACTTTTTTTATTGGTGTGTCGCTAATAGGAAAATAAAAAACCAACCAATTTCTTTGTTTACTGTTTATTCCCAATTCATCCGTAATTTTTTAATTATGTATTTAGTCTACTGCCTCCGTACGTTTTAAAACGAAATAACAATGCATTCTACAACATATTACTCATGATTTTTCTTCTTTGTTATTGCAGGATAGAGTTATGACAGATACTTTTTCAAAAAAAAATCCCGTCACAAAAATTGCAACGAGATTTATCAAAAATGAAAAACACTTTATGCTTTATCTTCTGACCCTTTATTATCTACTGCTGAGTCTTCTTTTTTTTCTGCATCTACTTCTTCTTTCTTCTTTTTGGCAGGTGCTTTTTTAGCAACTACTTCTGTTTCTGCCGCTGCCGCCTTAGTTTCTGCGGTAGCTTCGGTTTTGACTTCAGCAGGAGCTACTTCTTTCGTCTCTGCAGGAGCAGCTACTTCAGTTTTAGCTGTCGGTGCTGCTTTTGCATCGGAAGATTCATTATCCATTTTCTTCTTCAGATCAGCCAAAACACCCAAATCGCCCAAAGTGGTTTTTTCAACCTTGCTTTGAATATTCTTTACAACTTTTTTAGTGTTTTCAGCATCCGCTCTTTTTTCATTTAATTGAGCATTCTTTTCGTCCGCCTTTTCTTTTTCCCAGATGCGGCTATGGCTAAGAATAATTTTTTTATCGTTGCGATCAAATTCGATCACCATGAATTGAGCCACTTCATCCAAGCCAATTACTTTGTCATCTTCGCGGCGAAGATGGCGGGCAGGAGCAAAACCTTCCAGTCCGTAAGGAAGCTGAACGATAGCGCCTTTGTCATCGCGACGTGTAACGGTACCTTCATGTATACTTCCTACAGGGAACGTTTCTTCCAATGAATTCCATGGATCTTCTTCTATTTGTTTGTGTCCAAGTTGAAGTTTACGATTTTCTTTATCAATGCTCATAATGATAACATCAATGCTTTCGCCAACTTTAGTATATTCATTGGGGTTGTTAAAGCGTTTCAGCCAGCTAAGGTCGCTGATGTGAATCATGCCGCCGATGCCGGGAGAAAGCTCAATAAACACACCGTAAGGAGTGATGTTTTTTACCAAACCCTTGTGTCTGCTTCCTTCAGGAAATTGGGTTTCAATGGTGTTCCATGGATCTTCCGTCATTTGTTTGATGGAAAGGCTCATTTTACGATCTTCTTTGCTGAGTGTTACAATTTTAGCCTCGTATTCATCGCCCAGTTTGAAGAATTCTTTTGCATTGATAGGTGTGTTGGCCCATGTAATTTCACTCACGTGTACCAATCCTTCTACGCCCGGATATATTTCCAGAAATGCACCGTAATCTTCAATATTTACTACTTTTCCTTTTACAATTTCGCCTTCTTTAATGTTTTCAGGCAATGTATCCCAAGGATGCGGCGTCAATTGTTTCAAGCCAAGGCTAATACGTTTTTTGTCATCGTCAAAATCAAGAACTACCACGTTCAGTTTCTGATCCAGTTTCAAAACTTCACCCGGATGGTTGATACGTCCCCAACTGATGTCAGTGATATATAGCAATCCGTCTAAGCCACCAAGATCCAGGAATGCGCCAAAGTCTGTGATATTCTTAATAGTTCCTTCCAATACCTGTCCTTTTTCAAGCTTGCCGATAATCTCAGCGCGTTGTTGTTCAATGTCGCTTTCAATAAGTGCTTTGTGGGAAACAACAGCATTCTTAATGGCTTCGTTGATTTTAACCACTTTGAATTCCATGGTTTTGCCAACAAACTGATCGTAATCGGTAACTGGTTTGACATCTATCTGTGAACCTGGCAAGAATGTTTCCATGCCAAATACGTCCACAATAAGACCGCCCTTTGTTTTGCTCGTAACAAGACCTGTAACAATTTCGCCTGTTTTGTGCATGTCCACAATTTTTTCCCAGGCGCGTGTAGTACGGGCTTGCTTGCGGCTAAGGTGTAGGTTGCCATCTTTGTCTTCTTTTTCTGCCACCATCACTTCCACTTCGTCACCTACTTTAAGGTCGGCGATATCGCGGAATTCATTGAGCCCTACTAATCCATCACTTTTAAAACCAATATTGATAACAACATCTGTCTTAGTCATAGCTACCACAGTACCCATCACCAGTTCGTTGTCATTTACCTGTTTGAAGGTTTTGTCGTAAACCTGATCATATTTTTGTCTCTCTTCTTCGTTATAAACAGTCACATTCCTTTTGTCAACGCTCCAGTCAAAATCATCGTGCGCAGTGGAAAGTGCTTCTTCGTGAATCTCTTCTACGGTTGGTTGAGGCTCAGTAGCTGCCACTGTAGATTCAGTTTCGGGAAAGTCAGGGAAAGGAACTCCTTCAATGCCACCCTGCGGCCGGTTTTCGGTGATCGCTTCCTGATCTTCGGTTTTTGTTTCTTTATTTTCTGTACTCATTTTACACTAACAGGTAAATTTGTTGATGCTGTATTTTTTTAAGGAATCCTGTTTATCAGCATTTGGTTAATAATTATGATAAATAAAAACACTCCCAAATTTTTAAAATTTGGGAGTGCAAAGGTAAATAAAAGTTCAATATAAAAGCTTACATATAACTATGTAAAATCGGCATTATTTCACATCATTTATAATGTCTTTTGTTTTTCCTCTTGACAGATATATCTGGAAACCCACATTCAGATTAAGATTGTTGGAATAGTTAGTACTTCCAAATCCAACAATTCCGTTGTATTTAAGTAAGGTTTCCAATCCTATTTCGGGTGTGATAAAATAAGCATAACCAGGTCCGATGCCGAGCCCCAAACCAGTTGTGGTGCCACCATTGGTATAGCTTTGACTTTGTATTCCCACATTGCCCTCAAAAAACAAACGCCCGTGTTTCAGCACATTTGTTTTTGGATCGCTAAGATAATATCTGGCTAATGCACCCACGCCATAAGATGTAGTGGTAGTACCGCCTTTCGAAGTTTGCAAGCCAAAATTAACATAACCACCGACAGCTGTATTGTCTTTAACAAACCACGCAACTTTGGGATTTAAAGTAGCCGAGAAATTTCCGCTGCTACCTAAATCGAAATTAAAGTTGGCGATATCGCCACCTACCAGGTAATTTCCTTTTTGAATTTGAGCATTTGATTTGTTGGAGAAGAATGCTGTTGTAATCAGCAGTAGTACAATAGTTTTTTTCATAAAGTTATTTTTTTGTTTTCGCTCTATCATCATAAAATTCATGCCAATAATTAAACTTTTTACATTTAAAGGCTAATTACTAAATTGCAACAGATTGCAGGTATAAATAAATTTATTAATGAAGCTTTGGTTAAAAAGTTTGCAACAAACAAGAATAGCGAAGTCTATAGTGTATTTCATTGTAGGCGTATTCAGTTATCCGGGGCTGGCTATTGTAAACCGCATCAAAATCTCCGGGACGGAAAATATTAAAAATCTCCCACGGGAAAATGTACTTTTTATCAGCAACCATCAGACGTATTTTGCTGACGTTATTACGTTTCTTCACATTTTTTGCGCAGTGAAATGGAGAAAGCAAAACAGGCTTGGTATTCCGTTTTATCTTTTAAACCCATTTACCAGGGTATATTTTGTAGCTGCCGCCGAGACCATGAAAAGCAGTTGGCTTAGCAAAATCTTTGGGTGGGCGGGCGCCATCAATGTAAAGCGCACCTGGCGCGCAGAAGGCAAAGAAGTGCTACGAGGACTTGATACAGGAGACACCCGGAAAATATCAAAGGCGCTGAAAAAAAATTGGGTAATAACTTTCCCACAGGGTACTACAAAACCTTTTGCACCCGGGCGAAAGGGAACCGCATTTATCATAAAAAATAATAAGCCAATAGTAATACCCGTCGTGATTAGTGGCTTCTGGCGAGCATTTAATAAGAAAGGATTGAAGTTTAAGAAGAGGGGATCTTTATTAAGTGTTCGTTTTAAAGAACCCATGCAATTCACTTATGAAGAAAGCATTGACGTTATCCTTGAAAAAGTAATGGATGCCATTGAACAAAGCAAAAAATTTATGGAAAAAAGCAAACACCATTTTATAACGTCGATTGATAAGTGATTGAGTTCATTTTTAGTGAAAAAGCGTCAAAAACGTGAATTTTTGGCTTAAAAAAAACTCGCATTTTTATAAAATCCGAAGCATTTTTCTTGTGCCTTGGTGGTAAAAAAAAATTGCTAAGCAAAAGAAAAATCATTAGACTACGAAGCACACCAAGAGCGAAAAATTATTTCTGCGAAATAATTTTGGATGTCAATTCTAAATTGTCTGCATGGAAAAGAAACCGTATCATCTGCGAAACCCAGTTACGTAATTTGTCCGTTGCGAACAATGGAATCTATAACCCGTTTATGCAAATCCTCATTCACAGTCAACAAGCAAATAACAGCAAATCTTAGTTAACAGTTTTTATATTAAATAAGGCTTTCAATTCTGCCGCATCATCCGGTTTCATTTTTCCTCCAAGAATAAGACGCAGCTGACGACGCCGTAATGCACTGTCAAATAGTTCTTTTTCTTCGTCTGTTTCGGATTCAATGGCCTGAATCGAGCGCGGCTTGCCGTTTGAATCCAAAGCCACAAAAGTGTAATAAGCCTCATTACTTTTATACCTGTATTGTTGTATAATATCTTCGCCCCAAACATTGATATGCACTTCCATACTGGTATTGAATACACGCGTTACTTTAGCTTCTATATGTACTACATTCCCCAGTTTTACCGGATTGGTAAATGAAATATTGTCAACGGAAGCGGTTACCACGGGTGCGCTACTGTGTTTGGAAGCAGCCAGTGCTGCAGCGATGTCCATCCAGTACATTAATCGGCCGCCCATTAAATTTCCATGTAAGTTGGTATCATTAGGAAGCACCAGTTCGGTCATTATTACTAAACTATCAGAGGGGGTTTTTATAATCATCTAAAAAAATTTTTACAAAGATAATTAATGAGCCCATGTGTTGATTGGCCAATATGCTAATGAGCTAACTTGTTAATATAAGGATGTGCCAATACGAAAAAACGAAAATATGAAACGTGGAGATAAGCTAATGTGGTAATGAGATAGCTTCTTTCATTGCCTAGCGGCTAATCAGCAAATTAGCGAATTATATTTGGTAGTTTATAGCTTAAAACAGAATTTCGGGTAAGCAAATTTGAATATGAATATTTCATTTGATAACACCAAAAATGCTTTTGCCTATAAGACAACCAAAGAACTAAAAAAGGCAAAATTTATTTTCGCTACGATGGGAATACCGTGGCTGGTGAAAGCCGGTTTATCGGTGACTCCTGTTGCGCTCAAAATGGGTTTGCCTGTGAAAAGATTAATCAGGAATACCATTTTCGGTCAATTTGTGGGCGGAGAAACATTAGAAAAAACGTCGGCCGTTGTAGAAAATTTAGCGAAATATAATGTGCAGGTCATATTGGATTATGGTGTGGAAGGAAAAGAAGGCGAAGAGAATTTCGACAATGCAACAGATGAATTTATTAAAGTGATCCGGTACGCAGCTACCCAAAATAACATCCCTTTTATGAGTGTAAAGCTCACAGGATTTTCCTGGTTTGAATTGCTGGAAAAAATAGACAAGGATTCGGTGTATGAAGATATTGTAAAAGGAGAAATTCCGTTGGAGAAATTAGATGATGATGAAAAGGTAGAGTGGGAAAAGATAATAGCGCGTTTAAGAAAAATATGCCAGGCAGCCACAGAAAGCAACACGGCTGTATTAATAGACGCTGAAGAAAGCTGGATACAGGATAGTGTGGATGCAGTTACCACGCAAATGATGAAAGAGTTTAACATCGAAAAAGCAGTTGTTTACAATACAGCACAACTATATAGAAATGACCGTTTGCAGTTTATTAAAGACACCTGCAAATATGCCAACGAAAATAATTTCATTCCCGCTTTAAAGATTGTACGCGGCGCCTATATGGAAAAGGAAAACAGGCGAGCGGAAGAAATGAATTACCCAACGCCGATCAATAAGACCAAACAGGCCACGGATGATGAATACAATGCCGCATTGGAATTTTGTATCAACCCTCAAAATAATATTAGTGTGGTGAGCGGCTCGCATAATGAACACAGTAATTTACTCGGCGTTCATTTGATGGAGAAATACGGTATGGCGCCTAATGACAGACGCGTTCATTTTTCACAGTTGTATGGCATGAGCGACAACATTACTTTTAATCTTGCCCAGGCAGGTTGCTTCGTCAGTAAATATTTACCCTTCGGCCCAATCAATGATGTGATCCCTTACCTGATGAGGCGCGCTCAGGAAAATTCTTCTGTCGGCGGACAATCCGGGAGAGAGTTGGGGCTTATAGAAAAAGAATTAAAAAGAAGATCAGCGAAAGAAGACTGAATAGGAATTCTTAAAAAATGTTGCGTTACTGTTTCCCACTCAAATATTATTTAGCCGGACGAGCTATTGAATCAGATTTTAAATTGGGCTTCATCAAATCTAACGCCTTTATTACCGTAGAATCGTAAGTGTTGTGTATCTCGTAAAAGCCTTCTGTATTCCATATTTCCCGGGCGGTTAACGTTTTTATCTGCTGTTGAAGCAGTGCTTTTCCCTTCGGATTTTTTAAGTCCAGATTAACTGAATCTTTCTCGGCATAACATTTCAAATCATTGAGCGTATTATCATCCGCTACATATTTATCCTCAAACATTTTTGGCGATGCATATTGTTTAAATTGCTGTTGATGCTTTAGGAAATTCAGATATACAAACTTGTTAAGCATCCCGTTCACTAATACCTTCATTACATTCTTATCGATACTCGTGGTGTCAAATGGTACAAATACATCAGGGGTAATACCGCCGCCGCCATATAAAATCTTTCCAGACGCGGTGGTGTATTTTTTTGCATCGGTATGTTTTATTGAATCTGCCGAAGTCATTTCTCCGTCTTTGAACCGATCAATTAAATCATGTTCATAAGCTTCAATTCCTTTTTGATAAGATTTTTGAATACTTCTTCCCAGGGGGGTGTAATACCGGGCAATAGTAAGTCTCAGGCCCGCGCCATCACTTAGCTGATATTGTTCCTGCACCAGGCCTTTGCCAAAAGTCCGTCTCCCTACAATAGTTGCACGGTCCCAATCCTGCAATGCGCCCGATAATATTTCGCTGGCCGAAGCAGTGCCTTCATTTACCAAAACAATTAATTTTCCTTTTTCAAATTCTCCCTCTTTATCACAACGATATTCTTTTTTGGGCGAATGGGCTCCTTCGGTATAAGTGATTAATTTATCCTCGTTCAAAAATTCATCGGCGATATTAGTCGCCTGTGTAAGAATGCCGCCGCCATTATCTCTTAGGTCAAGTATCAGGCCTTTCATTCCCTGCTTCTTCAGTTTCAGCATCGAATTCATGAATTCCTGGTATGTGGTTTCGGAAAATTTATTTAGCCGGATATAGCCAACCGTGTCAGCAATCATATATGCCGCGTCGAGACTGTAAAGCGGAACCGGACCGCGCGTAATGGTTATGGGTTTTTGATTTCCGTTTCTTAAAATGGTAATTATAACTTTTTCTCCGGCATCGCCGCCAATTAGTTTTCTTAATTTGGTTGAGTTAATGTGAGTTCCTGAAACCACGGAATCATTTACTTTTAATATCTGGTCGCCGATCAGCAATCCTGCTTTTTGTGACGGCCCTTTGTCAAGCACATTTGCCACATTAATGGTATCGTTGATGATGTTAAACTCAATGCCAATCCCGAAAAATTGCCCTTCAAGATCTTCATTTACCTGTTTTAATTCCTGCGCAGGCAAATAAACAGAGTGCGGGTCGAGTTGGCTAAGGATGGTTTGAATGGCTGATGTACCTAAAGAATCTACATTTTCTTTATCAACATATTTCCTGCTGATGAGGTCGAGCACTTCCTGAACCGGGCGCTCTTTGTTAACGAAAAAAACACCGGTTTCCGGCATATTACCCCTGATTCTATACCCTACAAACATACCCGCCACCATACAAACACTCAATAACAGGGGAAGCCAGACCTGTAGTTTTTTCTTGCGCATATTTTACTTTGTTCTATTTTTATTTTTTTTGGAAGTGCAAATTTCCTCAATAAACATGATAAAATGATGCCTAAGATAAAATTGATAGCAGACAGCGGCTCCACCAAAACAGAATGGTGCCTTTTGAAAAATAACAAACCGACCATCTTTACTTCGCAGGGCATGAGCCCGTATTTTGTAAATGAAGCCCAGGTAGAAAGCATTATTCTGAAAGAAGTGTTACCTTTTTTGAAAAAAAATAAACCCGACGAAGTTTATTTTTACGGTACAGGTTGCAAGAATCCTGACAATGTAAAAATGTTTGGAAAAGTTTTTCAGAAAATTTTCGAGGATGCATTTGTGCATGTTGATCATGATCTGGCCGGCGCTGCAAAAGCGCTTTGCGGAAACGAAAAAGGAATTGCGTGCATCCTGGGAACGGGTTCGAACTCATGCTACTATAATGGGAAAAAAATTGTAACGAACAGCCCCGGCCTTGGTTTTATTTTGGGGGATGAAGGCAGTGGCGCCTATCTGGGTAAAAAAGTGATTCAACATTATTTATATCACATTTTTGATGATGAGCTACGTACAAAATTCGATGCGAAGTTTGTAACCACCGATGCCGAAATTCTTGAATCGGTTTATAAAAAGCCTCTGCCAAACCGCTACCTCGCTTCATTTGCCATGTTCCTTGCCGAGAATCGCGGGCACTATATGATAGAGAATATTATTGAAGACGGGCTGAATGATTTTTTTTATACGCATCTGATTTCCTACCGTGAAAGTTCAAAATTGTCCGTTCATTTTACTGGCAGTATTGCTTATGGGTTTAAAGATGTGGTTGAACAGCTTTGTATTGGTTATGATTTAGAATTGGGAACGATTTTAAGAAGCCCGATGGAAGGGTTGGTGAGGTATCATTTGAGTAATGAGTAAGGAGTCATTAGAGATAAGTTAGCATTGATGGGGACGAATAATGAGTGACAATTGCTGAGTTATAAGTGAAAAGACATAATTCATAACTGATAACTAATCCTCTGCCTCAAACCAAACCCTTTTCTCATCATTCCAGTCGCCATTATAATTAATGGTAATTTCCTCGCCAGCCGCTATATCTCTGACGGTTTTTACATGGATATCGTGTGCCCCAAAATCCATAAAATATTCGCAATTACTTTGGTAGCTATGGTTGTAAATAGAAATAAATCCCAATGCCATGCAACATGCCTTGTTATCAGCACCCCATTCAAAAATATAATCGTGCAACAAAGTTTTATCAAGAAGAATTCTATCCTCCGCGCTCATTACTATTACGGGCGACTCTTCTATGACGGTATCTGCAGGAATATTTTTTCTAGTGAAAACGCCCCTACCCTTCCCTTTCGCTTTTTTTATGAACAGAGATTCGTATATCATATAAATATTCATTCAAGAATTGGCTAATCAGCTAATTAGCTAATTAGCAAATTAAATAAAGATAAATTATTTTTGCGCCCTTATTTGAAAAGGAGGATTCAATGACCGAAGAAGAAATTTCAGTTCAGGAGCAGTACGAAAATGTTTTGAAAAGAGGCGATGACGAGGTTATCAGTGAATTTTTGAACGAACAAAACATCAGCGATGTTGCTGAACTCATTTATGAAAACGAAGACAGGGAGATAGAAATTTTCCTTAACCTCTCCATGCACCGGGCTTTGGCGCTTTTCAGAATTTTGGAACACCCTACCCAGAAAAGAATTATTAAAAATCTTCCTCCTATTAAAAGCGCTCAAATACTCAATGAAATGGAGCCTGATGACAGGACATCATTCTTTGAAGACCTGCCTAATGAAGTAGTACGCGAACTCGTGAAAACCCTGGTTCCGGAAGAAAGAAAAATCACCTTGTCACTTCTAGGGTACCCGGAGAACAGTGTCGGCCGACTGATGACGCCGGACTATATTTATGTGCATGAATACAATACGGTAGCAGAAGTTTTAAATATTATCAGGAGCGTAGGAAAAAATACGGAAACCATTGATGTAGTATATGTAATCAATAACCATGGCGAATTGTTGGATGATCTCAGAATCAGAGAATTTATTCTGGCCTCCCCGGATACGAGAGTCAATGATTTGATGGACGGCAGGTTTATTGAGCTAAATGCACGCGATGACCAGGAAACGGCGAGTGAAGTTTTCAAAATGAATAATCGGGTAGCCCTACCTGTTGTGGATGACTATAATGTTTTACTCGGAATCGTTACTATTGATGACGTGTTGTGGGTAGCCGCAGAGGAATTCAGTGAAGACATGCAGAAAATCGGTGGTGCAGAGGCATTAGACATGCCCTATCTGGAGACACCTCTTTTTCATCTGATTAAGAAAAGAGTCGGCTGGCTTACTATACTTTTCTTTGGCGAAACTCTTACCGCTTCAGCAATGGCATTTTACAATACCGAAATGTTAAAAGTAATTGTTCTTACCAATTTTATTCCGCTTATTATAAGTACCGGAGGCAATAGTGGCACACAGGCATCTACATTAATTATCCAGGCAATGGCATTAGGAGAAGTAACCTTGAAAGATTGGTGGAGGGTTATGAGACGCGAATTACTATCAGGATTTATTTTGGGTACTATCCTCGGGCTCATAGGCTTTTTCAGGGTAAGTATATGGAGCATCATGATGCACCATCAAATCCTTTTTCATACAGATATTTATGGCCCATATTGGATAAGAATAGCATTTACGGTGTTTGTTTCATTGATCGGGGTTGTGCTTTGGGGATCGCTTATCGGAAGTATGCTTCCGCTCCTTTTAAAAAGGTTAGGCGCGGATCCCGCATCTTCTTCAGCGCCTTTTGTCGCCACTTTAGTGGATGTAACAGGGTTGATCATTTTCTTTAATGTTGCACTATTGGTACTGAGAGGGACACTTCTTTAGTAAGCTGGTTAACTACCTAATTATTGCTACCGGCGGAAAATATCATTCGCCGAAAACTAATATCCCTTAAAAAATATTTCAGTTTACTTTTGCTCACTAAAATTTACAGAATTTTATTCTGCAATACATTATTTTCTTGTTGAAATAACAGACTGATGAAGGCCAAAGAAAAAAAACAAAAGGAACCAAAGCCCAATATATTCAAAGTGCTGAAGCCCTACTCCGGCATAGTCGGTGCGCTATTGCTATTTGCAGTGTTGAGCAATGGGTTAAACCTGGTAATACCTAAAATTATCCAGTTTGGAATTGACGATTATAGCAAAGGCACTTTTAATATGCGAAAGATCATCACGTGGTTTGCTATAGCCGCGGTTTTGATTTTTATTTTTGGTTATGTGCAAACAATTCTGCAAACATTGGCTTCTGAAAGAGTAGCTCGCGATATGAGAAAAAATCTCGCTTCAAAAATTTCTCAACAGGATTATGTTTACATACAGGATGCTACGCCGGGAAAGCTACTTACCAATCTTACCTCTGATGTAGACGCGATAAAAATGTTTGTATCCCAGGCTGTAGTCACTATCGTTTCTTCTTTGGTACTGATAATCGGAGCCAGCATTTTATTGTTGAATATCAACTGGAGGCTGGGATTGATCGTTTTATTGATTATCCCAGTTATAGGGATTACGTTTTTCCTGATTTTCAAAAAAGTAAGAACTTTATTCAAAAAAACACAGGAAGTAATAGATTGGCTGAACAAGGTGATCAATGAAAGCATTCTCGGAGCGGCGCTGATAAGAGTGCTGAACGCACAATTTACAGAATACAATAAATTTATGGATGCAAGCGGCGAAGCAAAAAACCTGGGCTTGTCGATCCTGCGTTTGTTCGCTACGCTAATCCCCATAATCGTATTAACCTCTAACCTCGCAAGGCTTGCCGTTCTTGGAATTGGCGGCCATTTTGTAATTATCAGCAGCATGACGTTAGGTGAATTTGCAGCGTTCAACAGTTATATCGCTATTTTAATTTTCCCAATCATCATCATTGGTTTTATGAGCAACGTAATCGCGCGTGCGTCGGCTTCGTATCAGCGCATTCACAAAACGCTTGATTCGCCTGATTTTGTTGACACCGGAACAGTAAACAAACAATTATTGGGTAATATTAATTTGGAAAACCTAACAGTAAAATATGGTGAGAATCCAGCATTAAAAAATATTTCATTTGCAATTGAAGGAGGTACCAGAACCGCGATCATAGGCCCAACGGCAGCAGGAAAAACACAGATACTTTATATATTAACTACGTTGATAAAACCAAATGAAGGACAAATATTTTATGATGACATCAACATTAACGAATATAGCAGAGATTCTCTTTTAAGCCAGGTTGGTTTGGTGTTCCAGGATAGTATTATTTTCAATCTAACACTTCGCGAGAACATTGCGTTTAATACAGACGTAACAGAAGAAGCGTTGCAAAAAGCTATTGAAACAGCTGAGTTGGACGATTTTATTAATTCTCTTCCTGAAGGATTAGAAACGATCGTTTCAGAACGGGGTTCCAGCCTTTCCGGTGGGCAAAAGCAGCGCATCATGCTGGCTCGTGCTTTAGCCATCAATCCGAAAATTTTATTACTTGATGATTTCACTGCAAGAGTAGATACTTTAACGGAAGAAAAAATCTCAAATAATGTTAAAGAAAATTATCCTGGAATTACGCTTGTTTCTGTAACACAAAAAATAGATCCTGTAAAAGATTATGACCAGATAATTGTGTTGATGGAAGGAGAGTTAATCGCAAAAGGAAAACATGATTTTTTGATGCAAAATTCTCCGGAATATGTTCAGATCTATCGCTCCCAAAAAAGCACGACTGACATTACAACAATGTGAGTTAGACGAGATGCATTGTAGGCAGCAGGCAAACAAATTTGATAATTTTTTATTTTTTAATTTCACTTTATCAATAATTTTATTGGTACATAAACGTTGCATTTATCGACGTAGTAGCCGCGACAATTCCACCGGCAATTTAAGGCGTCCAATACCCGATACCAATCTTTGAAAAAAAGGACCGAATTCAATTGCAATTGAATTCGGTCCTTTTAAAATTTAAATGACTTTTTTTTATGCTTTTCTGCTTTCTACATTTTTTTATGGATTGCTTCTATAGCATCTAAATGTTTTTGAAGCGTAGGAAGTGCATTGGAGATAAAACTCTTATAGTCCCTATCAGAAATTTTATCCTCGGCTTTTTTAAAAGCATCTATATCATCCTTATGATCTTTTACCATCATTGACACATAATCTTTATCGAATTCTTTTCCAGTTTCCTTGGTCAATTTGTCTATATCTTTTTGTTGATGATCTGAAACCGTAGCAGGAAGATCTACATTTTTCTTTGACGCAAGATCTTTTAACTGATCATTAATTTTTGTATGGTCATCTACCATCATTTTTCCGAACTCTTTAACGGCCTGGGTGCCACCGTTTTTCATGGCAATATTACCCAACTCCACTTCCATCATGCCACCCTGGGCTGCATCCTTTGAAAAGTCCTTCGCATCATCACCTACCATGACCATTTTGGACGTATCTGATGATGAAGGCATCATCTTATTTGTATCAGTACTATTACTCATCACGCTGGTAGTTGTATCCGAATTCATACTTTCCGAACTTGAACTTCCGTTACATGCCGAGAAGAAAACTGTTCCAATAATTAAAGAGGCCAAACTTAACTTTTTCATAAAATAATATTTAAGATTAATAATGCCATGGATTAATCAAAATATATTCCAATAAAATCCTTTCGTTAATTCCAATAAAAAAACATCGGCACATTACAGTTTTGTTGATTCTTTTGCCCATCGTATTAAAAGATTGGTGCCCATTTTCCCAACAGCCTTGAAAGGTTTCAATCTAATTCTGCCTTCTTTTAAAGCTTTTTTAATAGTGTAAACACTACGTTCTTAAAGTCTAACTATTGGGCTTTCAAAAACTTTTCGGGTTCATTATGTAGCGTGTGGCAGAGTTTTTGAATTCTCATAATATCTTAACCCTATTTTTAATTTAAAAACTAATCAATCAATGAAAAAATTACTCATCATTACACTAAGCGTGTTTTTATTTGCAAGCGCAAAATCCCAGGTCTATATTCAAGGAGGTTTAAATCTTGCAAACATTTCTAATTCTAATTCCGGTTCAGTAAATAAGAATAACATGCTTACCACTTTTAACGCAGGCTTGTTGGCGCGAACTAACTCCTCTGGAGCGCTGGCGTTTGAGTCAGGATTACTATTGGATGGAAGAGGAGCGAAGGTAGAAGGGAGTTCAGGAATTGCTAACTATAAAGTAACTTTTAATCCTCTTTACCTTGAGCTCCCTGTAAATGTGGTGGTTCGTCTGCCACTTACTTCCACCACTAATATCTTTATTAATGGAGGGCCTTATGTTGCTATGGGTATTGCTGGTAAATCTAAATTTGATGGACAACTTGGAAGCATTTCAGGCTCTCAAACACAGAATATCAAATTTACGAATGCTGATCCTAATGATAACGATCAGGCCTATTCTAAATTGAAGCGATTTGATTATGGTCTAAATATCGGCGCCGGCGTGGATCTTAAAGCGGTCTTATTAAAAGTAAATTATGGATATGGATTGGCTAAAATTAATTCCACCCAAACTAATAATGGCGAAAATGATAAAAACAAATACCGCACTATCAGTATTTCATTAGGGATTCCGTTGAGCCGGTAACACCCGCTTATGTATCTTTCAGTAGATAGATTTTAGGCTAAAAAACAAAATGTGTACAGGCTGCTGACAATAAAATCAGCAGCCTGTACACGTTTATATAACCTATTGATATTGATCCGAAAGAGTAACTGAAAAATTTAGACACTTCCTGTAGCTATTACGGTTAACAGCACCCTTTTTCTTTATTGACGAAAATTTTTAAGATTTCTTCTTTGGGGCTTTGTCACCTTCTTGTCTTGCTTCGGATAAGCCTATAGCTACTGCTTGTTTAGGGTTGGTAACTTTTTTCCCACTCTTACCACTTTTTAATTTGCCTTCGTGCATTTCATGCATTGCGTTTTCTACTTTTTTCTCGGATGCTTTTGAATACTTAGCCATGATAATAATATTTAAGATTAGTAATAATAAAATGGCATAAACTATCATGCCAAATTTTCTCACTTTCTCACTCAGACCAATTATATCAATATACATTTGTGTATCTTTTCCTATAATCTTTCAAAGGAAAACAATGATGCATCCTTATTTTTGATGCCCAAAATTAAATCTCTATTAATCTCTGCAGCTATCTGGCTAAAAGTAATTCCATTGCCACCAAAGCCTAAGGAAAAATAGCTGTTGGGTAATGATTTGTAAGGACCAATAAATGGAAGGCCATCTTTTGTTGTTCCAAAAGTTCCGGTCCATTTGTATTCTTTCTTAAATGGAATTTTAGGGAATAGTTTTTGAAAATCTTTTTCAAGCCTGTCCGATTTTTGATCAAGCAGCCTGTCTCTTTTTTGGGGATTGTAAAATTTTTCATCCCGGCCACCAATAATAATGCGTCTGTCTTTTGTGGTTCTGAGATAGAGATAGGGATCATCGGTATTCCATATCAATACTTCTCCGGGCCATGCAAAATTATCAACGTCGTAATGCTCACTAATGATTGCATAAGTTGAATTCAGGTTAACGATTTTTTTGTTGATAAAATTGACTGCTTCATAACCGACAGCGTATATCAGATGTTTTGCTTTTATAGCTTTTTTATTTTGTGTAGTAAGAATTACTCCATCTTTATTGTGATGAATTTTAGTGACGTTGGTACGATCAAACACTTTGGCTCCTTTCTTTAGATTATATTGATGAAGCGCATGTGTAAATGAGTAGGCATTTGTTTGGGCCCCTAATTCAGAAAGAATGGCAGCGGGTGCATTAAATCCAAAAATGTTACCGATGCTTTTATTTTCGAGAAGTGTCACCTCAAAATTATTTTCCTTTCGGATTTTATATTCTTCTTTCAGGAATGAAATATCTTTTTTACTTGCTGCATAGTATAAACTTTTTTTGTATTCAAATTCTGCAAATCCTATTTTTTCGGATATTTCCTTTATTTTAATGATCGCTTCTGCGCACAGCTGATAGGAACGAACTGCTTTGTTATAGCCAATCATTGTTTGCAACCTGGATAGCGGTACATCGATCTCATACTGTAATAGCGAAGTGCTCGCACAGGTACTTCCCAATCCGATACTCCGGGCATCCACAACCACGCAATCAATTCCAGCTTCTGCTAGATAAAACGCCGATAGGGCTCCTGAGATTCCACCTCCAAGGACGACCACTTCCGTTTGTAAAGAATCGTCAAGTGTAGGATAATTATAAGGTAATCCATTTTTAATAAGCCAATAAGGAAATCCTGATTTTAAATCCATGTCGTTACTCCTTTAAAAAATCGTGAATGAATAAATACAATTTTGCTGACAATATAAATTGAATGACGCTTAGCTTATAACAAGGACGGGCCGGACCATACGATTAAGTTCTCTTCTTAAAAGAGATTACCAGATGTGCCCAAATAAAGAATGTGTAAACAGTTCTACATCTTTTCCCAACGTTGGTAAAAAATAAAGCCACATGCTTACACATTCACATTTTTTGCTTCAGAAACATCCATTTATTTACCAAAAAGTTTTGCCCCAAATATCAGGGTCAAAACAAACAAAACAATAAAAATAAAGAATAGTACCTTAGCAATAGAAGCTGCGCCTGCAGCTAGTCCGCCAAATCCAAAGATGGCTGCTACAATCGCGATAATAAAAAAGATTGCTGCCCATTTAAGCATAATGTAAAATTTTTAGTTATAATTATTTTAAGGAAAATGCGTGCCAAAAAATTCTGTTACCTGGCTATTCAAAGAAAGGGTACAGATGTGAGGTAAACCGCTTCCTTCCCCACGGGAAATTTATATTTATAATAGTAAAGCAACAAATACTCGCGATTTTTATTTTCGGGCAGCTGTTTTAATAAGGATGAATTCATTACAAATGGCCAGTATCAAACGAATAATTTATTTTTTCTTTATACTTTTTATATAATTTGCATATAGTATTCATAGGGTTAAAATTGGTGATTTTATCATTAGTGATCTGAACGGTAGAACGCTCGCAAGGCGATTGTTCATACTGGCGAAGAAAAAGTCTCGACCTAAACCATCAACTGTTTTGCCCCTTTAGCATTATAATTCAAAAGCCTCAATTTATGCCCGACCAAAAATGCGTTTTGATTTGTGATGATGACAATTCTATCTTAGACGTTTGCAAATTGATCCTCCATGATGAATACCGTGTAGAAACAGTAACAAATTGCGGACACATTATTGAACATATAAAATCCATAAAACCGAAGATTGTTTTAATGGATGTTGTGATGCCTGGAGAGGGAGCCAACGCGGCGAAACTGATACATTCCACGCCCGAAACCAGGCACATTCCAGTAGTCTTGTTTTCCGCCCTTTCTAACATTAAAGAAATAAGTGAAAGCGCAGACGCCACTGCTATACTTGAGAAGCCATTTGATTTAAAAGTTTTATTACAAACCGTTCGAAAATATATTTTGTAACCCTTGGCAACCAACAGACCAACAAATTCGATGCTCGCTTTTGAAATTTTCGGTGTATTTTCAACTCGTTTTATCAAACGAATTGTTACAATTCCAAACAAAATTTAAAATTCTATAATGGCATCATTCTCAATTGCAGCCATTAATCCGGCATGAATTTCAATATAATTCCGAACAACAGATTATTAAAATCTCTAGAAAAGTTACGAAGCACATGATTATATTACAAGTATCTGCAGATACCATCACGCATCGTTTATCCAGTGAAGGACTCCACTGGTTTTAACCACGGGACCAAGAATCATTATAGCAATTGTTTTTTTCTTTATTGGCCAATTGATCATACGATTTCTGAATAAGGGTTTTAAAGAAATCCTTTCTACCAAACGCTTCAGTTCAACACTTCGCCTTTTTTTAGAAAATTTATTCAAAATTGTTCTACAAGTCGCATTGATTTTTTCGATACTACAATTGCTAGGAATAAAAATTGCTTTGAGCCGCTTTTCAATCGGAAAAAATAATCAGGCACGCTAAATATGAAGCGAGTTAAAAAGACGGTAAAAGCATACGAGTTAATAAAACGCTGCCCCGGGGAAAACGCACAAATAAAAGACAACAAATTTTCATTTAAGGTATTTTACGATCAGCTCAAATTTCTGTTTTAAAGAAATAGCTCGTCTGTTATAATGGGAGAACTTACAACGTGTAATAAAAAGTGGAGGTTATCAACCACGTTTCACCTATCACCCTGCAAAGCCATTTTGAAATTAGCTTTCACCGGGAACTTCTCTTAAGGTCTTTGCCTTTCTTAAAACGGTTGGATCTTTTTCGTCGGGTATATATACCACATCCTCTTTCACATTGGTGACATCTATTATGGCCAGCTCCTAAATGGTCTTTTCTTGGTTATAATCATTTTTTCTTCTCCGGTAAAGACGGGTTTCATCGAAATATGGGGCATGTAAAATGCTTCTCTTTCCGGATGCTCTTTCAATTCAAAATCGGCAAGTTTTTCCGCAGCTTCTTATTTTTGGGGAATAAATACATCACACACAGCCCTTTCTGTAGCGTAATCTATTTTGCCTTTTTATATTCTGGCAAGGTCGCCTGATGTCATTGTATGTCAATCCAAAAATTAGAAGCCTTGGCATGTTTGTTGAGGGGGTCTTGGTGAGTTTTCTTAATATCAATCCCGTGAATTTCTGCAAATTTTAATTTTAAATTATAAATTATGCACAGGAATTGGTATATCATATATACAAAGCCAAAATGTGAAAAAAGAATGGCTGCAACATTTTCAAAGAAAAAAATTGAAAATTTTTTGCCAGTTAATTATAAACAGAGAAATTCTATCAGGAAAAGCAAATTAATGTATGAACCATTATTTGATTCATACCTATTTGTAAATATAACTGACACAGAAATCGCCAAAATTAAAACATTTAATGGAGTCATAAACTTTGTTTACTGGAAAGGTGAGCTTGCGACTATCAACGAAAATGAAATAGATGCAATTAGAGAGTTTACCTACAAATACCAGGATATTCATTTGGTAAAAACATTGATTAATCCCAATGGGGTTTCAGAATTAGTTAAAGCCCACAAATATTCTATGGCAGGAAATTTATTAACTGTAAAAAATACTGCTATTAAGTTAAACCTTCCATCTATCGGGTTTACAATGATCGCAAAAATTGATTCAGAGAACGCAATTGGAAGAGAAAAGTTATTTGGAAATAGAGAAATTTTATTACAGTCTTAAAAAAGAATACCCACAAAGATTTAAGTTTTAAAGGGACAATTACAAAAATTCGTTCATCCTGAAAAGACTGTACAAATTAAACACCCGTATTGTCTGTATTAAACTTTAATGAGTCGAAATCATCGTATGCAGTATTTGTATTCCACTCCAAGTAAATAATATATTTTTTAACCTCGTCAAAATATTTGCTTTTTTTCAATGTGCAAAAATGGTTTGTAATGCACTTCTTTAATAAAGCTCTCATAAAAGTCTATATTATTTATTGCTTCATATCATGGAAATAGCATTCCTGTATGCGGAAACCATTGCTAAATTTATAATTAAAAATTCATGTTTATTACTATTGCTCATGATAGTTTTCCAAGCCCCAACTTTAGATGATACTTTACTATAGCTCGTTGTTCAGCTCGTAAGTCCCGCTTGCTAAAAACTGAACTTTGTGTGCTTTGCCATTTCTGTTCGCTACAGTAAACCAACAACTAAAAAAGATTTCCTTTTTTAGGAGACCTGGTAATTGGTTTTCAGAAGATCTTAAAATGTGGGGAATGTGGAGAGAAGCATTGTTATCAAAAAACTTCTTAATTAAGATTAAGCCCAATACCAATTCCAATCCATACTTTCTTATTATTTATCCACGCACGGCTGTTTTTATCTGTAAGAAAATCCAGCCCGCTCAATACTGCAAAATTTATCTTATTTAAGTCAAGCTCTGTAGCCACGCCCGGAGTAAACACTACGCCGTCATATTCATAATCGATCCGGCGAAGGGTTACAAATTCATCAATACGGGCCGAGCCCAAACCTGCGAAAGCCCCAAAGCTATAACCGTGATGCACAATTTTTCTGTTGGCCACATGTAAGGGTGTATTGTTGTAAGACAAGATATAAGTGTCCTTTCGGTGACCCGCATATAAAGCGCCATTGAAGTTGGTATTTAGTTGTGCGGGATAATCTTTTACGGGTGGCCTGTATTTAAAAAGTATGGTGATAACATCGAGGTCAAAGCTTCCGGAATTGAATTTTTTTCTTGAAAAATTGGCTGGTTTTATATGTTCCGGAAACAGGACTGTTATGGAATTGTTGGTATCCGCGATTTGACTGCTAATGTTTGCGGGATATACCTTTATAGAGTCAGTGCCTGTCGTTACATAATACTTTTTATACTTTTTGCCGTTAAGCTTCGTACGGTAATATCCATCGGCAAACGTAAATTTTGGCGAATTTCCCGTAACGCTACATCCACATGCTATTGCAGTTATCCAAACTATAAAAAATAATTTTAGTGGAACGCTCATATTTTTTTGGTTTCTCTCCCTTCTTTCACTTTTTTCTTAATACTCTTCTCAATGCCTTTTTTTAGCTCATGCATTTCCTCTGCCTCGTCTATGGAGTGCGAACGCTGGAGCGATTCCTCACTCTCCGTTTTTTGTTTTAATCTTGAATAATATTTTTGTATCACTTTCAATTCTTCTTCGGTCATGTCCTCAACATTGACTAACCTGTTACTTGCAAATTCGTGCGCAGCCACCAGCTCGTTTAGTTTAAGCTGTACTGCCATTGATTCTTTATTCTGCGACTTCTGAATAAGGAACACCATGAGAAAGGTGATGATGGTAGTACCGGTGTTAATGACGAGTTGCCAGTTTTCAGAGTAATGAAACACGGGACCCGTAGCAGCCCAAACTAATACCGATCCAAAGGCAATAATTATAGCTGCTGTGCTTCCCGTTGCAACAGTCACTTTTGCAGCCAGTTTTTCAAAAAAATGTTTTTTTGCAGGAGGAGTCTTTTTCATGTTTTCATTTAAGGAATAGAAAAGTAAAAGAAAATCATTAATCAAGATACGGGCCAATTTATACAAACTATTTTTTGGATAAGTTGCTTTAAATACGAAAGACTTTTACAAATGATTAATGGGAAATTATCTCCGTCCTCTTACGTTTTAAACGTTCGCTTGACTGAGCAAAGATTTGTATTAGAATATTTGCCTAAATTTAAATCTGGAAGCTGGCTTTTAAATAAAAATAATTTTTAAGTGATCCAATGTTGAAATACTGTTGCCAACCACAGAAAAACTCCAAATCCAACAATATCCTGCAAAGCGGTTTCGAAGGGACCAGCAGTTGTGGCGGG
>DATCFI010000301.1:0-21642 GCA_036509585.1 Hanamia sp.
CGTATCTGAATGAATTCTTTTATCGCTTTAACAGACGGGGATTTGATAAAACTATATTTCACAACCTTCTAGAAAGAATGGTTAAGAGTGACCCCATTTATCAAAAGGTATTCACGACTTAAACGATTTATTCTATAAATATATTTGACTTTGTATGAAAAATTCAGGAGTAAAAATTACAATTATTACGGTTTGCAGAAATAGCGAAAAGTTCCTTGCAGAAACAATTGAAAGCGTTGTAAATCAAACCTACCAGAATATTGAATATATTGTTATTGATGGTGCATCTACCGATTCAACATTGGACATTATAAGAAAATATTCATCGGGCATTTATTCATGGTTAAGCGAGGTGGACGATAGCATGTATGTGGCTATTAATAAAGGTTTGCAACTTTCTACCGGTGATTATATTTTAATACTGAATTCCGATGATATTTTGGCTAATTATAATACTATCGAAAATGCAGTGAAACTTATTGATAATCATAGGCCGGATTATTTTTGTGGAAACCTGGTAAAACTTAAGGATGGGAAGAATAAAAAAGTAAAATTATTTCCCGTAACATTTAAGCAATTATTATTGTCAACCCATGCTACTTTCGCCGCTCATCCCTGTTTTTTTATTTCAAAGAAGTTAAATGAACAGTTGAGTGGATATTCATTGAAATATAAATATGCTTCAGACTATGACTATATACTGAGAGCTTTGTCAACTAATGGAAACAAAGGAAAATACATTAACATTGATATTGCAAAATTCAGAATACATGAAGACAGCATAACTGCGGGGGGGAAAATTGATGAAGAAAGAAAAAAAATATTAGATACATATGGGTATTATCAATATTCTTATTTTAGCCGCTTGTTCTATTATTATAAATTATGGATATACTACAAAATAATAAACCTGCCGAACCGCTACAAAGACGCTCAGGTTTAGATTATTGGAGCAATTTTTTTTTGTTGCTTTATATCCTTACTATGCCATTTGTTTCTGCATTCGCATTTACCGGCACTATCTCTATGCCACTTATTTTTGCTGTTTTTTTATTTCTAATAATGGCCATCAAAATTATTCAAACAGGAAAGCTGCCCGATGGCTTTATTGGTTTTGACCTGGTAATCATTTCGTTATTTCTTTTTTTTACTGTATTCTCATATATGGTTCATGGTTTGGGAAACTCAAAATCCCTGAATCATACCGTAGCTTATTTTTCAACATTTTCTCTTTTTTATGTAGGCATTAAATTTACTTTTTTTAATGCACGGGATAAAAATTTGATGGCGAAGAGAGCGCTTCAATTTATAGCTTACACTACTATCATAAGTGCTTTATATGGTAACGTAGAATTTATTTCAGCTAATGTTTTTGGGGTTAACTTAAATGATTATATACCAAGAGCAAGTGCGGCAGAAGAATTTTATAATCCTACTGTGCTGGCGCTTTTTTACAGGGCAAGGGGTTTTGCTGTTGAATCTGGCGTCTATACGCAAATGCTGGAATTATTCGGACCTCTGACATTTTATTTTATGTTTTATTCGGGGGATTGTAAATGGAAAAAAGAGTTTAAAATTTTATATACTATTTCAATTATCCTAAGTATTATTTTTGCTGCCAGCAGTGCTACTTTTATAATATTGCCGGTTGCAATTGCATTTTCATCCATAGTTTACATTAAAAAGGTCGGTCAGTTTTTCGCAAAGAAATCCTGGAGGTTTTATGTAAAGGGAGGATTTTTTTTAACTTTAATCATTTTCATAAATAGTTACTTAACTATTTCTGCTTCCATTTTATTAAGTATTGCAGATAAATTAGATTCCAATTCCCTTGGAGACAGGCAGGAGCGAATTAACTTTTTCATCTCACAATTTAGCAGGTTCAATCCTCTAAATAAACTTGTTGGAGCAGGCCCGGCAGGATCTAATATACTCGGGTATGAAGATTCCGGAACCATTATATCACTATATTATAATATTACATTTGAATTAGGTATCATCGGACTATTTCTTTTATTACTCTTCATGGCTTATATCCTATTTCATAATTTCAAAATAAAATCCAAAATCGGAGGATTTCTCATGGTATCTGTAGTTTCGGGAATCGTCCACTATTATGTAGTTAATGATTACTGGGTACCCTGGTTTTGGTTTATTGCCGCATTTACGGTATTCTATGAAAAGACGTTTACCAATGCTTCTGAATAAGGCAGTAATGAAAAAAACTACCTGTTTTCTAATATTCGTCTTTTTTTCTCATCTTGTTAAGTATTTCCTTTGTGGGCTTTTCGATAATAAGATAGAATAAATAGCTTAAGCCAATAGCAAAAGGTATAGCCGTAAGCCATAGAAATTTATTTTGAATATCTACAGAGTTAATAATTCCTGTTTGCAAAAAAATACCTAACAATAACATCACAGAAGCAAAATGTGAAATGTAAATTGAATAGCTGATTTTTCCTAAAAACATGAGAATCCCATTTTTAATTTTAAAGTATAAAAAATTAAAAATCATAATAATCGAAAATAAACCGGCTATCAAAAAAGTTACCTTGTTCTCCCCATCGCCGACCCAAAACTTAAATGCCACCATCAGCAAAAAAAGAAAAATAGCTGCTAAAAAAAATCTTATTTTATTTTTGAAAATAAAATAAGATCCAATAATATTGTAGTGATGGAAACAAAACACACCTATGGCGAAATAGAAATTATAGTCCAGAATAAATTGGCTTAATATATTGCTGCCACTGACATCGCGCCAGTTCAAAAAGAAGGAAATTATTTCAATTATTAAAGAAGCTACTAAATAATAATTTCTCCTGAAAATAAAGAGTGGAATCAAAATATAAAAGATAACTTCAAACTTAAGAGACCAGAATTGTATAATCAGGCTGCCATTATCCACATAAAGAAAATTTAATACCGTAGCCTTAAATGAAGAAAAAACTGATTCACTACCTATTGCCAAAGCCTTCGGAGTAAAACATTGTAAATATTTAAAAACAACAAATGCCCAGGCTAATGCGAAGACATAAGGCGGGTAAATTCTTATAATCCTTCTTAAATAAAATTGTGATTTAGAATGGCCTTTACTTAAAGAATAGGCAATAGAAAAACCCGATAAAATAAAAAATAAGATAACAAATTCTTTACCTAATGACGTTAAGCGTAATGCAGAAAAAAATAATTTTTCTTTAAGACTCCACAGAGATATATCTTTTATTTGCGCATATTTCGCCCCCCCCATAAAAAGGTTTCCCCTTGCGTGGTTAAAAAGAACGTATAAAGCGGCAATTCCCCGTAATCCATCCAATATTTTAAAATCAATTTTAGGTGCCGCTTTTCTCATTTTTTCTTCATTCCTTTTAATTATATCTCTGCCAGATAAAGCGGCACCAATCTTTTTCTACAACTTGATTTTTTCATTTTAAGTTTGATTGCTGCCCTTAACTTGCGTACTTATTGCAAAGTATAAAATGCTATTGAGACTCTTAATATTAATTGTTTTATTTTAGCCTTATAAGAAATTACTTTTTTTACTTTAAAATATTATGATTACAAAAAAAAATACGGGTCATATCAAATGCCTTTTTATTTTTAGCGCTTATTTAATTTTATTATTCCCTCTTAAGGTTATCGCTAAAGCTAAACCACACAATCTACAAAAACTAAATAAAATATTTCTATCCTCTGATAAATTTCAATATGGCAAAGTGATTCATATAAAGGATTTTGGCGCTATCGGCAACGGCATAATCAACAACACAGAGGCATTTCAAAAAGCGTCTGCTTACCTGAAGGCCAATGGCGGAACACTTATAATTGACCCTGGAACTTACATCGTGGGTAAACAAAGATTATCAGGAAGTTATTCCGCAGGAAGCTCTTATTTTGCTGAACCTATTCTTAGCATAATTGGTGGACAGAAGCCTATTGTAATTTCAGGATATAATGCAATATTAAAGGCGGCAGATGGCTTAAAGTACGGTTCTTTTAATCCTGTAACCGGAGAAAAAGACAGTATCAGAAAAGAAGGCAACACAAGTTCTTATTATGCCTCTGCTTTTACATTTATCAATTTGGTAAGTTGTTCATCAGTCACTATCAGGGGTATTACCCTTGATGGCAATTCAGGTAAACTAAATATCGGCCCGGGCTTTGGGCCGGAGGGTATTCAATTGTCTGCACTTGGTATTGGCCTGTATGGTAATAAAAATGCGAATGTTGCTGATTGTTACATTCATAATTGCGCCTTAGATGGTATTATTGTAGCGTGGCCCGGACTAAAAGACACAGACCCCATTTATCCGCATACTATCACCAATGTAAGGGCCGAATACAATGGCAGGCAGGGTTTATCATGGGTAGGAGGAAATGATTTAACAGTAACTAATTGCAAATTTTCTTCAACAGGTAAGGCATTAAATAATGGCGTTCCGGTTGTGAGCAAACCGTCGGCAGGTATTGATATTGAAATTGAAAATTCTATTATTAGAAATGGCAATTTTATTAATTGCTTTATATATGATAATGCAGGGTCTGGTGTTATTTCTATAGGTCATGACACCTACAATATTAATTTTAGAAATTGCACTTTTATTGGCACTACTAATAGCGCGGCCTATCCTGAATCTCAGCATTTTTCTTTCGATAGTTGTACTTTTGTAGGTAGGGTAGAAAGGATATTCGGCTCGGCAGATAAGAGCAAAGCAGTCTCTTTTAAAGATTGCCTTTTTACGATGGACTCAACTTTGTCACCTGATGGCAAAGTTTTTGGTGATACCTGGGAATTTTATGATGCCAAAAATGCAGTTTTTGATCATTGTACATTTGATGCCGGTACTAAAAGCCTTCCTACTTTTAATATCCCTGAGATTACATTTCTCAACTGCATCTTCTCTCAAAACAGCGATAAAAACTTTAATGCTGCAGCTTTCTTTAGAGGCACAACAAAATTTATAATGAAAGGAAAAGGAAAAATAGATGCAACAAAATCGAATGTGGAAGGCGTCTTAATTTACAATAATCGCAAGATTAAAGATCTTAAAAGTGCCAATATTCCTTAAATATTTAAACAATATCATTTTCGAAATAACTGACAATATTGTTGTTCAATCTGGTTAATAGAAATTAAATAAAAGGCAGGTCGTTAAAAATATTTCTGAAATTATTGCTTTGCACCTGAATATTTATTCATCTGGTTTTGGGATGCTTATCTAATCGCTTTGGTAGATTATACTTCAATCCCCGATTTGGCAATACCATTTAATTGCGTTTTTTTTGACGTTAATTTAAAAAATAAAAAAACCATTTGAGAATTCTTCATCTTATTTATACATCAGGAATTTATGGAGCTGAAAAGCATTTGCTTGATCTCCTACCCGAACTTAAAAAATATGATATTCATTGCGATCTGTTATTTATTTGCCCCAAAAGAAGTATTGCTTCCTTACAGGAATATTGCAATCAAATGAATGGGAAAGGGGTAAAAACTACTTTACTTCCTACTACTTCCAAAATTTCTGTTTTACTTACTGCACGAAAAATTTTCAGATATTTAAAATTAAATAATATACGGATCATCCATTCACATTTGTTCAGCGCCGACATCATAGCTGTTCTTATAAAAGAGATTTATTTCAAAAAGCTGATTGTATTATCTACAAAACACGGATACGAGGAAAAATACCTGGTGCAATATGGGCTTGGTAATAAAAAACCACGATACAATTTCTATTACTTTATTACACGGGCAATTATAAAAAGAACAGATTATAATCTTGCCGTATCAAGCTCGCTTTCAGAGATGTATTATTCATTGAAACTGAGTAAAAATAAAATGAAGTATGTTCATCATGGTATTAGTCCGAAACCTTCATCTGAAATACAGGCCCAGATAAATGGGAATTCCAACCTTATGATAGTCGGCAGACTGGCTCAAATTAAAGGGCATACCTACCTGTTTCAGGCACTTCCGGAAATCATTAAAAGATTGCCGGAGCTTAAATTATTTGTTTTGGGAGACGGCCCTCTTAAAGAAAATTTGATAAAACAGGCTAAAAGCCTGAATATACTTAGTCATATCAAATTTGTAGGTTTTGCAAAGCCCCAAACCTATAGCTCACAATGTCAATTGATGATTGCGCCTTCCTTATATGAATCTTTTGGCCTCGTTTATATTGAATCATTTGCTTTAAAAATTCCCGTTGTTGCATTTGATGCTGAGACGGCAAATCAGATTATTGAAAATAATAAAACGGGAATTTTGGTTGATAAATTAAATGTTGACGTGCTTGCAGAGAAAATCATCTATTTATTAGAGAACCCCGATGAAAGAAAAAGAATAGTTGACAACGCCTATTCTAAATACCTGGAATACTATACGTTGGAAAGGATGGCAAAGGAAACGGCGGAATGGTATAAAAGAGTTCCAGGTATAAGTGAAAAATAATTTAGTTTTTTAAAGTCGGGTGGCTATTCTCTTATTCGGAGAAGAATGGGTTAATAGTAAAAGAACAAATAAAGAGTATTTCTATTTTTTCGACCGTCTGCGTATTCACCAAATGCTTACAGGATTTAGAACTTGAAAATAGATTTCGTGTGGTAGTAAACAAACAAATAAGGACGATTTTTATTTAGAATGATCGCACGTAAACATATCATTACAATTCAGGAATCAAAAAGCCGTTCTTTTAATTCATCATGAACCTTACATCAAAAATATTGAGATACCTCTTAAAACAATGGAAGTTATTTCTCAATTTTTTACGTGTGTCAAGGTTGAAACTACTCTACCCCGGCCTGACAATCGATTTTAAGACCAAAATAGAAAACAACTGCTCTATAGTTTGTATAAAAGGCGGCAAACTCGCGATTTTAAATTCTCATATTTCATCAGGAACGCAGATTATAGCAGATGAAAACGGTGTGCTTGAAATTCATCATTCGTTTATCGGAAGAAACTGCGTCATAACGTCAAAAAAAGAAATTATCATAAACAAGGATTGTTTAATTGCCGAGATGGTGGTTATCAGGGACCAGGATCATATCGTGGATATTTTTTCTGAAAATTCTTCCAGGGAGCACTTTAATGCCGCGCCTATTAAGATAAAAGAAAATGTGTGGATCGCCTCCAAGGCAACTATATTAAAGGGAGTTACAATCGGGAAATATTCGGTCGTTGCTGCTTCTGCAGTGGTTACTAAAGAAATTCCTCCTTACGAAGTTTGGGGTGGTATTCCGGCTAAGTTTATCAAAAAAATAAAATCATCAGAAAAGGAGCTCTAAAACTGATCTGAAACAATTTTAACTAAATGAGATAACAACCAGCATTAAATTCCGTTAATATTTCAAGATCTACCTGTCCCCAAGAATATTAAAAATTGAGTGAAGCAAAACTTACTATGAATCTTTACAAGCGGATGAATCTTTTTTTTAGATCATCCACTTTCAGATCCGCGGGTATTTATACCATTTCCAGTTTTCTTGCCAAATCAGTAGGTTTTTTTCTCCTGTTTATCTACTCAAACCCTTTATACATCAGTGTAGATGAAAACGGATTACTTAATTTGCTTACCAGTTCCATCTTTATTTTCATGCCCTTTTTATCGCTGGGAATCATCCATTCTACCAGTGTGGATTTTTTTAAATTAAATAAAAATGAGTTCAAAGATTCTTTCACTTCCGGATTATTAATTCCGTTAGTTACTATGGGGGTGGGTGGCTTGATATTGTTCCTTTTTAGAAATCAATTAAAATCCGCATACGGTTTCCCGTTAAGTTTTGTACTCGTTATACCGTTTCTAACACTACTGTTTTTTATTACGGAACAACTTCTAAGCTTGATTAGAAACAATGATGAACCGATAAAATATTTTAAAGCTGATTTTCTAAGATTGATAATCGAAGCCTCTTTGTCTATTATATTTGTAGTAAATTTTGGCTGGCGCTGGAAAGGTAGAGTAGCTGGGATTATTATTGCCAATCTCGTATTGTGTGTTCTGGCGTTTTCTTATTTTAAGAAAAAAGGCTACCTGTTTGGAAAGATTAGAAAAAAGTACCTGAAGGCGGAATTGCTTTATGGGTTTCCGATAATAGTAATGCAGTGCAGTATTTTTTTCCTTTCAAGTTCAGATAAATTTTTCCTTTCTTATTTTACTAATAATACTGCCGTAGGGATATATAGTTATGCCTGTGTTTTTGCTGCGATAATTACCATTATTTGTTCTGCAATATTGAATTATGTTACCCCGAAAATCTACATGTGTCTTTCGGAAGAAACAGTGGATTTTAAGCAAATTCTCAAATATTTTATTTTCTATGCTGCGTCAAGCCTTGCTGCGCTGGTAGGTATTTTAGTTTTTACGCCTCTTTTATATAAGTATTTTATTAATGCCAAATATTATCCGGGGCTTGATTACTTGTATTTGATTTTATTCGGATACTTTTTTTGGAATCTTACCACTTTTTTCTATTCATTTCTGCTTTTTAAAAAGGAAAAAAGAAAAATATTAATTCTCTCTCTAATTTCCATTTGTATCAGTTTAAGCAGCAATTTCTACTTTATAAAGCTCTTGAGTATAAAAGGGGCAGCTATCTCAGTATGCGTCAGTTATTTTATAATTTTTATTATAATGCTGATTGCATCTTACAAAGAAGTACGATCTATGAAAAATTCACTCCAATTTTTATTCAGACAATAGGATTTTTTTTAACTATTTCTAATAAAAATCATTTTCCAACGTTATCACAGGTATAATCCCTAACGATACTTATCGTAAATCTACTTTATGAAGAAAATTATTAAGAGTATTTATGAAAATATTCCCTGTAAAAGAGAAGCGTTTTCTGTCTTGAAAACAATAGGAAACTTACCTGAGTCGATGTACAGGCATCTCTATTTTAATGGAACTATCAAAGTAAAAGTAAACGCCGAAGACAGTTTTAAAATGATGCACTATGGTTATCCAATTGAAAACGATCTGTTTTGGAAAGGTTTGTATGGGAGCTGGGAAAAACAGTCTCTAAAAATATGGACGGATTTATCAAAAAAATCTAACGTTATTTTTGATATTGGTGCCAACACAGGTGTATATTCTATGGTATCTAAGGCAGTCAATTCCAGGGCAGAGGTGCATGCGTTTGAACCTTTCGAAACAATACATAAAAAGCTCGATTATAATGCCGGCATCAATAATTTCCAAATACATACTAATTGCAAAGCAATTTCCAACTACTCTGGTGACGGCGTTATCTACACGGACGGGAGCGATTTTGCCTATTCGGTAACCGTCAACAAAAATTTATGGGTAAATGATAAAGAACCAGTAAGGTTAGATATTAAAACTATTACATTAAGAGAATATATAGAACAGAATAATATTACCAGTATTGACCTGATGAAGATAGATGTAGAGACTCATGAGCCCGAGGTGATGGAAGGGTTTAGCCCGTATTTTGATCAATTTCGACCGATATTATTAATTGAAATATTGAATGATGAAGTGGCGCAAAAACTTAATAATTATTTTGATGCCACTAAATATAGTTTTTATAACATTGATGAAAAGACTGGTATCAGAAAAACGCCTTCATTAATGAAACGCGATTTTTATAATTACCTCATAGTGCCAAAAGAAAAAGAAAAATATATAACTGATATTAAGGTCGGTTATTAATTTCCATAGCAAAAAGAATATTGAATTCCTGCGTAGTTCTCATCAAACTGCGAGATTTATAAAATGAAAAAAACAATTTTATATATTATTGATGATTTATCAGGCATAGGCGGTGCAGAATTAATGCTGATAGCGCCTCTTAAAAATATTCGTCAACATTACAACATAGTGCTGGTAACATTGGTGCCGGATAATTTCTTCGCGAAGAATAATTATTTCGTCGGTCACAAGCAATATTGCCTGGAAATGAAATCGAAGAAGGATGTTTTAAAGTCGGCAAAGAAGTTAAAAGAAATCATTAAAGAGAATGATGTAACGTTCGTTCATTCTTTTCTTTATTGGAGCGGAATTGTAGCGCGACTGGCATGTGGTAGAAAAACACCTTACCTTTTTAGTCTTGCTACTGTAATGACAGAGCATATCTATAAACACAAATGGTATAGCGGTTATACCCGAATATTGGAAAAAACTACTTATAAAAAACGTCATGCAGTAATATCGCCTACTAAAGAAGTACTTGCGGACTTCAACCGCTCAATTGGAATTAAAGGAAACTCAATTGTACTGTCTAATTTTGTTTTAGACGAATATTTTAAAAATAGTATCAACTACAGGTTGCCTGCAAAAGAAATAAAATTTGTTGCTGTTGGTAACATCAAAGCCGTAAAAAATTACCAGGTGATTATTGAAGCTTTCCAGCTTTTACCAAATTATCACGTTTCTCTTGATATATATGGTTTTGGTGATTTGGATGGGGCACAAAAGTGGCAGATAGAAAAAAACGGACTTGCAATAAAGGTAAGGGGAAGCCATGATAAAATTTTTGAAGTTTTGCCTTATTATGATGTGTTTATCATGAGTTCTTTTACTGAAGGTTTTGGTATCTCTGCTGCAGAAGCTATGGCTATTGGGCTTCCTCTGGTACTTTCAGATCTAAAAACACTGAGAGAAGTGACCCATGGAAATGCTTTGTTTTTTGATCCTTACAATGCGCGGCATTTAGCAAATGTGATAAAATCTATTTTTGAGGGGAAAGAGGATTTAAAAAAGTTATCCGAACGCGGAAAGTCAATAGCACAGGAAAATTATTCGGAAGGAAAATATGTAGGAGGTCTTTTAGATTTTTATGCGAAAGTTCCGGTGAAAATTCCGGACATTTCCAAAATTGAACCATTGGTATTTAATACGCCAGTGGCTAACCAGTAAACGAATAAATACTGAGGATTTTGATTTAAAATTTGACAAACAGAAATTAGTAAACGCGATTCAAATAAAGTAAAACCGATAATCAAAACGAAAATAAAATGGAACTGAACCAGGAGACTTATAACAACGAAAGTGTAATAGCAGAATATGATAGAATTGATTATTTGTTCAAAGCAGAAAATCATATTTTAATAAAATTAAGAAGCTATCTGAGTGATTCTTCTGTTTTGGATATCGGCATTGGTGCGGGGCGCATTACAAAGCGTTTGGTAAAACTGTGTAATCAATACACAGGGATAGATTATTCGGAAAATTTTGTTGCTCATTGCAAAAAGAAATTTCAGGGATTGGGGAATGCCTCCTTCAGTTTTGCCGATGCCAGATTTATGCCACAATTTCACAGTAATAGCTTCGATTTTATTCTCTTCAGTTTTAACGGTATTGATTCCGTTGACTTGGAAGGCCGCAAACGGGTTATGAATGAATGTAAAAGATTGCTAAAAGACGGTGGTATGTTTTGTTTCTCTTTTCACAATTTTTATACAATTCAAAAATTATATTCTTTGTACGTTTCGAAGAATCCTTTGAAATGGAATGCATCCTGGTACAGGTATAAAATGGTGAACAAATTAAATCCGGATCAAGATAGCTTTTCCAATAGAGATTATGTTATATTACGTGACGGTGCAGATAATTTTAAAACGGATGTGATGTACACCAAGCCTGACTTCCAAATGCAAATGCTTAAAGATTACGGATTTGAACCGGTTTGCTTCTATGATGCTGAAAAGGGAATTAAAATTCCCGTCTCGCAATTGGGCGAAAGTAAAGCACAATGGATATACGCTTTAACCAAATTAAAAAAATGATCTTGCGCGCAATAGCAAAAACTAACCTTGATACTACGGAATTAGGTCAGGCGAAGCTACTTTTCAATAAAACTTCATTTTCAGCAGGAATTCAAAATCCGGAACTTTCTACGGTCATTGGTAAAAATGCCTTGCATGTTCTAATCTATGGAAATGATAATTTCTCAATAATTGGTTATGCCCTGGTTGAAGTAAAAAAGAAAATACTTGCAACAATTGCCTTCGGCCCTTTGTGTACTGATCAAAATTTATTTCCCGCATTGGCAAATGCCTGCGTTAAAGCGCTACAGGATTACGGAATCAAAATAGTCCGTTATCAACCTCCATTCTTAAATCCATCTACCTGGCGAGACAGCCTTACACTTTTACAGAAAAGTTTTATTCCTTTTTCATTGGCTTCCGAATTAAATATGAGCACATTAATTCTTGACATTTCGCCGTCAGAGGAAGAGTTAATAAATTCATTTTCGGCAAAGCACAGGTGGAGTATAAGAAAAGCGGATAAGGATGATCAAGTAATTATTGAACAAGTAGTTGACTTAAAAGATATAGGTGGATTTGCAGAAGGGTTTTGCAAAATGTATGCGGCTCGCAAGTTGCCTTTCGATTTAGAGGTTGAAAAAGAAAGAATCAAAAATCTGTATGCGTTCAATGTTACAAAAAGAAATGGCCTGATTTTGAGAATGAGAAAGGGTTCGCAATTATTAGGCGGTATTATTTTAATCAGGCACAACAACACTATGATATATTTTCTTGGGTTTTCAGATCCTGATCATAAAAGTATCCCTATCCATCATTCGCTTTTTTTAAAATCATTTGAAATAGCCAAATTATCTGGCTGTACTTATTTTGATTTCGGAGGTTACGCAAGGGCAGAAAATGCAGATGAACAACTTCTGAATATCAATAAGTTTAAAGATGGTTTTAATGGAAAACGCATAGATCATTCTGATACTATATTGATCGCAAAAAATTTTTTGTATCAATTTTTGTACAAAAATTATATTAAAATAGTTAAAAGGAAAAAATAGAGATTTCGATTCGATGAAAAATTTATTAATAAAATTCTTATATAGATCAGGAGCAACATTTTTCTTGCGTTCCTACAAACAAAGGAATAAGTTAGCCACCATTCTTTGTTTGCACAGGGTTTCTGATGAAGAATCAATTACTTTTCCTCCTCTCAAGATAAAAGATTTTGAACTTTTATTAAAATATATTGATAAGCATTACCGGGTAGTAACAATTGAAACGCTTTCATCAGTCAACGGAAGCAAACCCTCTTTAATCCTGTCTTTTGATGACGGATTTTTAGATTTTTTCGAAAATGCACTTCCATTGCTGAAAAAATATGGGATGCCTTGCAACTTGAATGTAGTTGCTAATTGCCTGGATAATAATTTTCAAATATGGACACAAAGGCAAAATAATTTATTGCAGGAAATATTTATCAGAAAACATAATTGCGTTTTAGATTTAGGTAGTAAACAAATAAATATCGACAATTTTCATTCACAAAATATTATTGAAAAAAATCTTGAATTATTCCGGTTTCTTTTTTCTAAAGATGAAAATTTTGTAGACCAATTTTTGAATGAAGCTGAAAGTAAAATGCCTTTTAAAATTCCAACTACTCCGATGATGAGTTGGGATAATCTGAAAGATGCTTTGGGAAAGTATGATATTGAATTAGGTTCTCATTCTGCTTCGCATATTACTTTATCGACCATTCGCGATAAAGAAAAACTAAAAGCGGAAATAAATAATTCTAAGATATTAATTGAAAAGCATACGGGTAGAAATGTAAATATTTTTGCTTTTCCCAATGGCAATTATGATGAAGAAGTAATTGAGGAATGCATGCTTGCGGGGTACAGGCACGTTCTGACAGTAGATGAACAATTAATCAAAAAAGAAAACTTGAATGAATTCAAATTGCCTCGTTTGTTGATAGCCTATACCAATTATTATGAGAATTTATTAAAGATTGAGAACTTTCAGAATACTATAAAGAGAATACTAAAATAACTACGATATTTTTTAAAGGCAACAGTAAACAGACTTTTAATGAATATTTTCATTTTACTTTATAGTAATTTGATTTAAATCCTAAAGAAAATGTGTGGCATTGCCGGTTTTATAGATTTTAATAATTCTTCTTCGCTTCAGATTTTGAAAGATAGTACTGATGTACTCTCTCATCGTGGGCCTGATGGAAGCGGCTATGAATTTTTTCAAAATGAAAATTGCCAGGTTGGTTTGGGGCATCGCCGTTTGTCTATTATAGACCTCAGCAATGCAGCATCTCAACCAATGTGGTATAAGAATTTGTGTATCATTTTTAATGGTGAAATATATAATTATGCAGAAATAAAAAAAGCGCTTGAGAATTTGGGACATACATTTATTTCACACTCCGACACTGAAGTGATTTTGCATGCATGGGAGGAGTGGCATGAAAAAATGGTCCAACAATTTATTGGCATGTTTGCTTTTGTAATTTATGATACTGATACTAAAAAATTATTTTGTTGCAGAGACAGGGCCGGCGTAAAACCATTTTATTATTACTGGTACAATGGGTTGTTTTTATTTTCGTCAGAACTAAAAAGTTTTCATAAGCATCCTGCATTTAAGAAGGAAATTAATCAATCGGCCGTTTACCAGTTTATGCAATACGGTTTTATAATGGCGCCACTTTCTATATTTAAGTATAGCTATAAATTGCAGCCCGGCCATTTTCTTCAATTTGATATTTCGCAGGCGTCTTTCAAAACAGAGAAGTATTGGGATGTTTATGATGCCTACCACAAACCTAAATTAGAAATCAGCGAATCCGAAGCAAAAAAGCACACAGAACAATTATTGATTTCTGCATGTAAATACAGGATGGTTTCTGATGTGCCTGTCGGCGTTTTTTTGAGTGGAGGCTACGATAGTACTGCTGTTACTGCGTTGCTTCAATCCAATCAGAACGAACAGCTAAAAACTTTTACTATCGGTTTTCATGAAGAGACGCACAATGAAGCGAAGTATGCAAAAAAGATTGCCTCTTATTTGGGAACAGATCATACAGAATATTATTGTACAACCAAAGAAGCGCAGGAAATCATGCCTGAAATTTCTTTTTTTTGTGATGAACCATTTGGAGATTCATCTATTATTCCTACCACGCTTGTTTCCCGGCTGGCAAAAAAAGATGTAACCGTAGCGCTTAGTGCTGATGGGGGTGATGAAATTTTTGGAGGATACAATAAGTATCCTATTGCACTTGATTTCTTAAAGAAAACAAATCGTTTGCCATTTAAAAATTCAGCTGGTAGATTATTAAAGTATATTCCTGATAGATTGCTTAACCAATTTACAAACAGCGATGCTGTCTCTATAAAAAAGAAAAGAATCGCCGATTTATTGCAGGTCTCACATATCTCAACGCCGGTAATTATGGATCAATTACTTTCTCAGACTTATTCAAACAATCAATTGCAATTTTTATTTACAGAAAATGTTACCAGAGCGAAAAGTTTTTTTGATAAAGAGGACGAAATAAATTCCCTGAGTGATTTAAATAAAATGCTGGCTATTGATTATAAAACTTATTTGCCTGACGATATTATGCTAAAGGTAGATCGGGCAGGAATGAGCGTTTCATTGGAAGGCCGGGAGCCTTTGTTAGACCATCGCTTAATAGAATTTGCAGCGCACCTTCCGGAAGATTTGAAAATAAAGAGAGGGGATAAAAAATATCTTTTTAAACAAATAGTACATGATTATATTCCCGAAGCATTAATGAAGCGCGCTAAAATGGGTTTTGGCGTGCCGGTATGTGATTGGTTAAGAAAAGATTTGAAATATTATGCAGATGAATTTATGGGCGAAAGTGATTTTGAAATGCATGGCTTATTCAAGAAAGAAGGAATAGAAACTATAATGAAAAACTTCTTTAATGGTGATAAAAATTATGACAATTTGTTTTGGTATTTATTAATATTTCAGATGTGGTTTAAAAAGTGGATGGAATAAAACTGTATTTGTCGCGGGAGAAAAAGTGTGGGATATGGCGTTTGGAAAATGAAAATCTTTGAAATTTATTTGTTGACTGTGTTTGTAAGCTTCGCAATGAAGAATCTACATTAGATTTTCTTCCCAACGGCATGATACAACGGAATTCCTGGGCTAACGATAATATCCGTGAGTCCTGCACTTGTCATCATTTCAATGATTTGCTCTTTAGAAAACCTTTGTTCCAGTCGTGTGCCGAAGCGATCAAGGGTATCATTTCTGATCATAAAAAAAGAACGGTTTTGATAACCGTGAAGTGGCATTCTTTTAGCCAGGTTATTAAATCCGAAAAATTTACACAACCTTCCCGCCCAAACAAAAGGCATGTAGAATACAATAGCCAGTAGATCGCAAACAAAATGTTTCAACTTACCGGGAAGTTTGCTAACGACACGCCTGATAAGATCGCTGATTTTAAAGAGAGCTGTATAAAAAGGACCGCGACTCTCAAGATTATAATAGAGATATACAAAGAAATATCCACCTTTTTTTACTTTTTTTACACAATCATGTAACGCTTTGCGCGTATCAGGAATATGATGCAAAACGCCAATGCTCATCACAAAATCAAACGTTTCATCAGCAAAAGGCAACGTTTCTACAGATGCTTGCGAAAGCCTCACATTTTTTATATCACCCAATAATTTGTCTGCCGCAAAAATTGCCTGGCTTGGATCTACCGATTCAATAAACCCAGCTTTTGAAGTCAGGTATTTCGTCCATCTTCCCGTGCCACATCCGACATCCAAAGCGTAAGTTGTTTTATTAACCATGGTGTCAGAAAGAATGTCGAAATACTCCTTTCCGCCCTTCTCTACCAGGTCATCATCATGGTCGGTAAATTTCAACCATTCATCACCAAATTCGTCGACCACTTTTTTATCAATATTTTTTCCGTCAATATCAAAAATATTGATCTCGCGGTATTTTGTTTTTATGATTTTGTCCGGAAGTCTTAAAAATTCACATACCATATTTTGGAACCTTCTTGTTAGAATTTGGCAAAATAAACAGTTTTAATTTATACATTGCTATTTTTTCAGCAAACTGAAATCATAAATATGACTCATAGATAAATGTTTTGGAAGATAAAGGCATTTTCATTTGTTTGCTATGGTGCTTTTGTATTAATATTGTTGCGATGATAAACGGTAAATTCGTAATTTCTCTTGATTTTGAAATGTATTGGGGTGTGAGGGATGCCGTAAAACTGGAAAATTATAGAGAACATCTTTTGGGAGTACAAAGCGTGATACCCCGGCTGCTGGATATTTTCAACAAATACCAGATTAATGCTACGTTTGCAACAGTGGGATTTTTATTCTTTGACAGTAAAAGAGAATTGATGAATCATCTTCCGCACAAACAGCCCCGGTATTCAAATAGTTCTCTTTCTCCGTACACAGATCACCTGGAGAGTATAGGCGAAAATGAAGAAAGCGATCCTTTTCATTTTGGCTCTAACCTTGTTCAACTCATCCAGGACAGCGGACAGGAGATAGGTTCACATACCTTTTCACACTATTACTGCCTTGAGAAAGGACAAACTACTGACGATTTTAAAGAGGACCTTATTGCTGCAAAAAAAATTGCTGTAAAGAAAAATATCGAATTGCAAAGCTTTGTTTTTCCGCGAAACCAATTTAATAAAGACTACTTGAAAATAATGACGGATTTCGGGTTTATTTCTTACCGGGGAAATGAAAAATCATGGCTTTTTTCGTCAAAAAGTCAGGGCACCGGTACTTTTTTCCGTCGCCCGTTTCGTTTATTAGATGCCTATCTAAACTTAAGTGGACATAATTGTTATTCTCCTGCGGAAATTAAAAAAGAAAGGCCTTTTGATATTCCTTCCAGCCGTTTTTTGAGGCCATACACGCAGAAATTAAAAGCTTTTGAAAGTTTACGTTTGAAAAGAATAAAGAATAGCATGGATCATGCTGCAAAAAATGGCTTAATATATCATTTATGGTGGCATCCACATAATTTTGGTGTTAATATTTCAGAAAATCTATTATTTCTTGAGCAAATATTAATTCATTTCCAAAAATTAAATGATGAATATAAATTTGAGAGCGCAAGCATGCAACTTCTTTCAAATGAATTAAATGACGAATAATGAGGAAGAGAAGATTAGTGATACTTGCCCAGAAAGGTGAATCTACAAATATTGTTTATAACTCCCTGAAAGATGCTTATGATATTGAAGCTGTCATTGTGGAAAGGCCGGTACCAATGAAAGAATTTTTACAAAAGAGAATTAGGAAATTAGGTTTTGGTAAAGTTTTTGGACAGGTGCTATTTCAAATGACAATTTCAAAATATCTGGATATGATGTCGCGAAAAAGAAAACGCGAAATTCTTAGCAAATACTCGTTGACACCCAAACGGATTCTTGCGAGTAAAATTATCAGCGTAAAATCGGTAAATGATAAAACAACGATGGCATTACTACAAAAATTTAATCCTGAGCTGGTGATAGTGAACGGCACCAGAATTATTTCTGATGAAGTTTTAAAATCCATCACCGCCAGGTTTATAAATATTCACGCAGGTATTACCCCAAAATATCGAAACGTACATGGAGCCTATTGGGCTATTGTGAATAATGATCTGGATAATTGTGGCGTTACTGTTCATCTTGTGGACAAGGGAATAGATACAGGAAGTATTATTTACCAACAAAGAATTGGAGTAACCGATAAAGACAATTTTTCCACTTACCCTTTGCTGCAGTTAGCTGACGGTATTGTTTTATTAAAAAAGGCAATTACCGATATTTTTGACAATAAACTTGTTTTCAAAAATGGAACACGCGAAAGTAAAATATGGCACCATCCTACAATATGGCAATACGTCTATCAAAGGATCGCTCATGATAAAAAGTGATGCTTAGCGATTCAACTTGTAAAATGCCTTGAGTAAATGTGCGACGCTTGTTTTTTAAATAAATACTTATCTCAAATCGGAAGGCCAATGAGATACTTTCTAACCAAAAGATGCTTCGCCTGCCAAACCCTTTTTTCCAAAAACTGAATCCAAAGAGAAATTTGGTCGGAATACTTCTGCCTTTTTGGGCTGCATAGCATTTAAATTCTCAAATAAATTTATCCATAACATATCGTGCGCTTCATTGGAATAAAGGGTGTGAGCAAAGTTAAAATTCGTTCTTGCCAGATACTCACGTTCTTCTGACTTCATCTCTCTCATTTGATGAATTTTGGCTACCCATTCTTCCTCTGTTGAACAGAGTAAGTTATTGTCAGTTCTATTGGATACGTCCATGTAAGCAGGTGTGTCCGAAGCAAGCGTGGGCAACCCTGAAAACCAGAATGAAATTAATTTGTTGGCGGGTTTATGCCATCCGTAAACATCATCTTTATTCAAAGGAATCACACCACAATCAAGCTGACTAAAAAGTGTAGAATTACTATTCAGGCTCCATTTATGAAAATGGGTTTCAATGGGTAATTGGTTCAAAATCGTATTCACATTCTTCTTGACAAATTGACCGAATAGCGGATACGATTCAGAAGTAACCACATGTATTTCGCAAAATGAGCTTACCTGCTTAAACATATTTTTAAAATGAAGAAAATGAGGCAACACTACACCTTGGCCTTCCCATAGCAACTTCATTTTGCCTTTAATGGAATAATCTTTTTTTAAGAATTTATATTCATGCTCTAAATAATCAAGACTGACCAATACATTCGAATTCCACTTTTCAATTTCCTTTTTTATTTTAGGGCTTGAACATACCACTACGTCTGCAATCTTCAACCATTTTATCAACAGATCTTTGTGATCAAGGTATGGTAAACTTTCCTTGCCTATCATAAATCTACCAATGCCCTTAAATAGAGTATTAAAAATATCTGATTGATAAATAAGACTGTCAACCATCTCAAAGATAAACCGTGTATGGGGATTCCTTTTTTTATACAATAACCAATGGCTAAGATTCGCAGGCGCGGGAAGTAAGACAACGTCATAAGATTTTCTCGAATCAGCTACTTCGAACTCAACATCGTTTCTCTCTGCAAAAAAAGGAAACCTCCTTCTGTCGTCGGGATGAGATAAATCAGCATTGTATGGAACATATCCTATTCGTAGATGTTTAAACATAGTATATCGGATTAGAGTAGAAAAAAATACTACAACTTTAGGTCGTGTAATAACGATACAAATGAGGCGTTTATTGCCGGAAGAAATGAGGGAGCTTTTAAATTCTCATTTAAGGATTCTACCTTTTTGTTAGTTTTTTAGCTTATAATAGATAGAAATCAAGATAGTCGTGAATTAAATAATCATCAATAGAATATTTTCGGAAGTGATACTTAAGAGGTCTGGTTTTCTGAGGGAGTCATAAAGAACATGAACGAATTTTATTCTATATTTATAAATTAGCGCAACTTTTTAAAATTAATAATGCCAAATATTCTTTTCGTATCCTATGATGGCATGACCGACCCCTTAGGTCAAAGCCAGGTGATTCCCTACTTAGCCGGTCTTACGCGGTATGGCTATCAATTCACTATTTTAAGTTGCGAAAAGCCAGAAAAATATCATCTTCATAAAGACCACATAATAAAAATTCTTGAACCTTATCCGATTAAATGGGTGCCTCTCTTTTATCATAAAAATCCTCCTGTGCTTTCTTCTGTTTTTGATTTAATGGTGATGAAGCGAAAAGCCAGGTATCTCCATTCCAAGGAAAAATTTGACATGGTACACACCCGCTCAGGTACCCCTGCATTAGTAGGACTATGGATGAAAAAAAAGTTGGGAGTAAAATTCCTGAATGACATACGTGATTTCTATGCCGACAGCCGCCGAGATGACGGGTCATGGAAAGAAACGAGTCCGATTTTCGGAAGGATTTATAAGTATTTTAAAAATAAAGAGCGGGAAGAAATAGCGCAAAGTGACGGAATGGTATGTCTTACACATAAAGCAGAAAAAATAATAAAAACATGGCCGTATTATAAGCCTGGTGCTACGTTGAAGGTAATACCCTGTAGCGTGGATTTGAATCTCTTTGATCCCGATAGAATTGATATTGATTTGAAAAAGGAATTTGAATTCAGGTTAGATCTAGACGAAGATGATATTGTTTTCAGCTATTTAGGATCAATAGGAGGATGGTATTTAATTAATGAAATGATGTCTTTCTTTAAAACGATCAATGATACAATTCAAAATTCTAAATTCCTGTTTATTTCGCCCAATCAGCATGAGAAAATTTATGATGCCGCTTCAAAGGCTGGGATTCCAATTGAAAAAATAAGGGTTACTGATGCACAAAGAAATGAGGTTCCAGTGCTATTATCGTTAAGCGATTATTCAGTTTTTTTTATAAAATCCTGTTACTCCAAGCAGGCTTCTTCCCCCACGAAACATGGTGAGGTAATGGCAATGGGAATCCCTGTTATCACAAATTCGGGTGTTGGTGATGTAGCAGATATTGTCAAAAAATATAATTCAGGAATTATTTTAGAAAAACTGACCCGGGATGACTATTTAAAAACAGCGCAATTCCTCTCAAAAGAAGATCCTTTTGAAAGGAATGTGATTAGAGAAGGAGCAAAAAATTATTTTTCCCTGGAAAATGCCGTGAATGAATATAGAAATATTTATGACTTAATCCTTAAGAAAATGGATTAGATCGATGCTTGAGGTAGATTAAATGTATAGAATAAATCGTTTAAGTCGTGAATACCTTTTGATAAATGGGGTCACTCTTAACCATTCTTTCTAGAAGGTTGTGAAATATAGTTTTATCAAATCCCCGTCTGTTAAAGCGATAAAAGAATTCATTCAGATAC
>DATCFI010000302.1:0-12138 GCA_036509585.1 Hanamia sp.
GCAACTGTTACTGTCCACTTTCGGTGAAAATGCTATTTATTTCGACGAAAAGGAAAATTTTGTCGTTGGCGCGATTCTTATGGTTAACATTTCTAGCTTTGGATGCTACAAAATGCTTAGCCAACTTGTAACAAGGGAAAAGCTAAAAATGCTATGCTTTATACGGTTCGTCGCTTTTCACAAATCCACGAGCCGCCAAGCCTTTATACTCCATAGCGACTTTCCATTTTTAGAAAAACTTTTCTCAAAAAAAAGAAGCCGTTGGTTTCTCCATTCCAACGGCTTCTATATGTTCAAACAATTTCTAAATCACAACTTATCTGTGTTTAAAATCGAAAGTTGAAATGTTCCATATTTATTTGTTTACTACAAACAAGGATTGAAAAGCACCTTATTATTTTTTATTTTCCATTAAACTGTACCGACGAGATACCAGCCTGGATTTGTCCGGCTCCTTTGGCTGCCTGGTAAACAAAATAAATATCGTGAAAATTACCATCCGTAACAGGGTCCATATTAACGTGAACCACCGTTGAAGCCCCTTCTTTTTTCGGAACAGAACCTTTTCCAACGACCTTGCCGTCAGGTGAATCTAATTTTATTACAAAAGGAAAATCATTTGTTAACGCCGAACGGCTTAGTATAGAAAGATCTATCGAACTCACGCCCGTTAAATCTGTGTGGTTAATGGAAAACCAACCTGACGAAGCAGGAAGAACCAGAAGATTTTTTCCATTGTAATTAAACATAGAGAAACCGTTTAGTTTTTCTTTGCCCGTAAAAGAATAATCATTACTTCCCAGTGAAATAAGCACACTGCCGGTAAGAGGTTTTATATTATTACCGGGCTTATCAGTATAAGACGCAGTTAACACTAAGGACGAATTGGGCTGTTCTTTCCCAGATGGAATAATGCTACCTTCCTGCGGAAGCGATTTATTTTTTGCATTCTTATCGGAAAGAGAAGATATCCAGGTGAGGATCTGGTCAAGGTCATTTTGCGAAATGTCCGGATGGGCAGCCATTGCTACCTGTCCCCAAACACCGGAACCACCGTTCCTTATTTTCTGACTGAGGTAGTCATGTGCTTTAGGATTGCTGGCATATTTTTTTGAAACAAGTATAAATGCCGGACCTACGGATTTTTCATCTTCTTTATGGCAATTCTTACAATCCAAAGTTTGAGTCAGCATTTTACCGCCCACATTTGAAACAACCTCCTCCTGGTGCCCTCCGGAATTTTGGGCTTGTACAAAATCCTTTCTATAGTCGTAAGTAACAAAAAAATTTGCAAGATCGATTTTAGAAGTATCATCATCCTTTACGCTAACTGCATATTTTACGGGAACCCCAGGAAGGTAAAATGATTTGTTTCCACCAGCGATTTGTATGCTCACGACCGGCGCTGCATTTCCCGCATATACATTGACAACATCACTTTTTGAGGATGCTCCTTGCTCGTCTTTCACTTCTACAGAAATCGTATAATCTCCGGCAGTATTAAAAGTATAATTCAATTCAGGAGACGTTGTAGTTTTTTTCTGGCTGCCAAGAGTCCATACATATGAAATTTTGTCGTTGTCCGGGTCTCTTGCGTCAACAGTAGCTTTAACCTGAAAAGGCAGCAGACCGGAAGTTTTATCTACATGTATTGCTTTGATTTCAGGCGCCCGGTTTCCCCCATTATAATCTATAACAGACAAGCCTGCATCTGGATTTTTTTGAAACCAACCTGATCCATACTCCAATAAATATAACTTGCCGTCTGGACCTACTTCCATATCACTACAATTGTTAAGCTTTGTATGCTCCATAAAAGGTTCCATTTCGTCAAAATCTCCATTAGGCAACATAGTAACAGCAAACATCCATCCTCTCATCCAGTCATAAATAAATAATTTCCCATTATAATAATCCGGAAGCCGCGTCTTCTCAGGAAACATACTTGAATAGTAAACCGGACCAGCCATGGAGGTACGAGGGCCTGAGCCAAGTTCAGGAAAATCAGGAGAGACGTCATAAGGATACCAGATAAATGCAGGTTGAGCGGGTGGCAACTCTTTAAGCCCTGTATTATTTCTGGAGTCATTTACGGGATGTGCCGGATCAAAAAGATTTCCGCTCTTTCCTGTTGCATAATCAAATTGTCTGTAAGGATAATTATCTCCAACAAATAACGGCCAGCCAAAAAATCCAGCCTTGCGCGCCTGGTTTATTTCGTCATAACCTCGTGGTCCGCGTGTTGCCATGCTGTCATTATTTGCATCAGGGCCTACTTCTCCCCAATAAAGAAAACCATTTTTCTGATCTACAGAAATACGGTAAGGATTACGATCTCCCATCACATATATTTCAGGCCTTGTATTGGCTTCACCTTTAGGAAAAAGATTACCAGCCGGTATTTGATAGGTACCATCGTCCATTACACGAATACGATTGATTTTTCCACGCAAGTCGTTAGTATTTCCTCCGGATCTCCTTGAATCATATTGCTGATGGCCGGGGATGTCATTCAAGGGAGCAAAACTGTTGGTTAAAAATTTTGCACCCCTTTCATTAAATGGTGTAGAGTTATCACCAGTTGAAAAATATAATAATCCGTCGGGGCCAAATGCAATGGAGCCACCTGTATGACAACAAATCTCCCGTTGTTCATACAATTGAAGAATTATTTTTTCTGACTTCATATCAATGGTGTCATTTTCAAAGGTGAACCTTGATAAGCGATTCACGGAGGTATCTTTAGGGCTGTAATAAATATAGACCCAATGGTTTTGAGCGAAGTGTGGGTCTTTAGATATACCTAATAATCCTTCCTCTGCATTTACACCGGGCGTATGATCTGTTTTCCAATATACATTCAGGAAACCAACTTGTTTCACTTGTTTTGTAACATGATCGTATTTTAAAATTTCGCCACGGCGCTGAAGTACGATGATATCAAGATTGGGAAGAATTGTCATTTCGGTTGGTTCAAAAAAAGTTCCTTTTACCAGGGATGTTTTAGTAAACCTATCTTCGTCAGGCGGCATCTGCCTGGTCACTTTGGAATAATCCAGTTGTTTGCCGTTCCCAATCGCATATTCTATTCCGCCAAGCAAATGTTGCAGATAAAGCGGCTCTACATAAGATTCATCTGTATGCCCCATTTCAGTATAGAAAGCCCGTCCTCCATCATAATCGTGATACCAGCTCATCGGGTGAAAAGCGCCATTGGTACCGCCTTCATAAGATTTTTCATCAATAGTAATTAAGACATGAATATCAGGATTTATTTTTTTAAAATTATAAAGTTCGTCCGTTCTGGTCCAAACAGTATCTTTAAAAAACTTAGTAGCAGGAAAATCCCTGTCCTTGATTATAAATTTGGCTTCCTGAGGCCTGGGGTGCCCATTAAAATAAGCGCCTACCAGTCTTCCATACCAACCCCAATCATATTCCGTATCTGTTGCGGCGTGTACTCCTACAAATCCGCCACCTGCCTGAATGTAGCGTTCAAAAGCCGCGCGCTGCCTGTAATCCAGCACATGGCCCGTGGTGCTCAAAAAGATAACCGCAGCATATTGTTTCAGTGTATCCTCATTGAATTTATCAGAATTGGTAGTGGTATCCACATCAAAACCATTTTCAAGTCCAAGTTTTATTATGGCATCGATGCCTTTCGCGATAGATCCATGATGAAATGCCGCCGTTTTCGAAAATACAAGCACACGAGGTTTAGCAGTTTTTTTATTGGTGCACGAAAATTGAAACAAAGCACACCCCATAAGTAAAAGAAGAAAATAACTTTTCATAAAAAATAAATGGATTTTAAAGTAAAAGAAATTAATTAAAAAAAACGTATTGCCATTGACATAGGTTTTACCCTGTCACTTTAAAAAAATTAAATCACCTAATTTCTTTTCAGAAAAAATGATCAAGCTTAAATCGAATTCCAATAACAATCACGAGGTCGTGAAATTAATAAGAAAATCACAAAATGAAATATTTATTTTATTTCAAGGGAGAGAACTTCTTCTTTCTCAAAATATCCTTTGAAACTATCGCCAACCATACATTCTCCCGTGCCGGCAGGCGTTCCTGTAAAAATAAGATCGCCTATATTTATTGAAAAATAATTGGAGATATGAGAAACAATTTTATCAATAGAAAAAATCATTTCGCGAGAATTACCCTTTTGAACTACTTCGTTATTTTTTTCGAACGAAAAATTGATAGCTTTTATATCAATAGCAGGCGTTAGGTCAATAAATTTTCCAACTGCGGCGGAATTGTCGAAAGCTTTTGCTTTTTCCCATGGCAGTCCTTGTTCTTTCAATTTAGTTTGTATATCCCTGGCCGTGAAATCGATTCCCACAGAAATTCCATTATAATAATTGGCAGCATGTTTCTCCTGGATGTATTTGCCGTTTTTACTAATGCGTAGTACTAGTTCGGCTTCGTAATGAAGTTCATTAGTAAATTCCGGGTAGTAAAAAGGTGTATGCCCCTGTACCAGGGCGCTTTTGGGTTTCATGAAAACTATCGGTTCATCTGGAATCTCATTTCCGAGTTCATCAGCATGCTTGGCATAGTTACGCCCAATACAAAATATCTTCATTCTCAAATAGGTTTTAGTAGGGCATTTTCAAAGGCGGTGCGAAAATATATAAAACAAATTAAAAAAGGGGTTTATGCAAACAAAATTAAAACTTAAGATTGTTTACCCCATTCATTGCTCTATCTATTCCCATGGTTGCAAAATTCTCAATTATCTCTACGCTTTTTTCAATTTTCAATTTTATGGTTTCTCTTTCTTCAGGTAGCCAGTGGCTTAAAACAAATTCCACCTGCATTCCTTTAGGAAATTGATTGCCGATTCCAAATCGCAGCTTCGGATACTCATCTGTGCCTAAAATGTTTTGAATATCTCTCAATCCATTGTGCCCCGCATCACTTCCTCCTTTTCTCAACCTCAATTTACTAACCGGCAGCGCCAAGTCATCTACTATCGTCAATGAATTCTCTATCTCTATCCTTTCCTTGTCAAGCCAATACTTCACAGCCCTCCCACTCAAGTTCATAAAAGTCGTTGGTTTTATACAAACGAATATTTTCCCCTTAAATTTTACTTCGGCCAAATTGGCCAATCGCGAAGACTGAAAAAAACAATTGTGTTTCAAAACAAATGCATCCAACACATCAAAACCAATGTTATGTCTTGTGTGAGCATATTCATTTCCAGGATTCCCTAAACCGGTGATTAAATACTTCGACATAAAAACGAAGATAAATTGAATCCTGAAATTTCAAAAACTCATTAATCAATTTCCAATTTTAATGTAATATACATCATCAAACGAAATTTTACGAATGATTTTCATTTTTTTTCGTAATTGTACGAAAAAAAATATTAGTACAATTACGACGGATACAGTAAATACAGAAGCGAAAAAATAGAGCAATAGCACTATTGCTTTATTTTAGCAATTCTTTAACTTTGTCTTGTTGATTGGTGATCACAAACATTCAACTCCCGTTTTTATCCAAATCCATTGAAAAGAAAACTTCCGACCCTTTTTTTAGAGGAACGGCTCCAAATCCAGTGAAAACCGGCTTAGAAAACTAAGCCAATATCCAATCCGATAATAATCGGACGAAAAACCAAACCCCAAGTTGAATTTATCAAATGACTTCTGCCTTAAACAGCAGAAGTTTTTCTATATCTTCCTTGAGCCTTAGTTGTTCATCTTAATTAACCAAAAACCAAGGTAATTTTATGATGCAATCGCTTACTTCCAGGCAGACAGCCTGTTCAAACAGTGAATTATTAAACTATGAAATGCATTTTTGTTCAATTATAAATGTAATTTCATTTTTTTCGATTAAACGGTAATCACACAATTAACAGCTTTTCCTATTTTCCAACACAGTTAATTTTATCTTTGCATCAACTCATTTATATATTTTTATGAAACAGTATTCAACAACAACATTATCAATCGTTATCTTTTTAATTATGAGTTCCTCGTCATTTAGCCAATCGGGCACTCAGCCACCTGAAGCCCCAACCGTAGTAGCGGCAGGTGCTCAGTTACACTTAGTTTCCAATCAATTTAAATTTACTGAAGGCCCGGCTGTAGATAAAGAAGGAAATATTTTCTTCACGGACCAGCCCAACGATAAAATATGGGAGTACGATATTAAAGGAAAACTTTCTCTTTTTATGGATAAAACCGGCCGTGCTAATGGACTTTATTTTGATAAAAAAGGAAACCTCATTTCATGTTCAGATGAAAAAGATGAGTTGTGGTCTATATCTAAAGATAAAAAGGTAACAGTGTTGATGAAAGACTACCAGGGCAAGAGGCTGAACGGCCCCAATGACCTGTGGATAGATAGTAAAGGAGGTATTTATTTTACCGATCCATATTATCAGCGCGATTACTGGACAAGAACCAAACCTGATATTGACGGCCAGAAAGTATACTATCTGCCCAAAGGAAAAAGCCAACCCTTTATTGTTGACAGTACGTTGCAAAAGCCAAACGGCATTGTAGGTACGCCCGATGGAAAATATCTGTATGTAGCGGACATTGAAGGCAACAAGACTTACCGTTTTGAAATGAATCCCGATGGAACACTGTCCAACAAGAAATTATTTGTTGAGCAGGGCTCAGATGGAATGACGCTGGATGATAAAGGGAATGTTTATTTATCAGGAAAAGGCGTATTTGTATTTAATAAGAAGGGAGAAAAAATTGGATCTATACCTGTTCCTGCCAGTTGGATTGGAAACCTTTGCTTTGGCGGCAAAGACGGAAAAACCTTGTTCATAACGGCTTCACAGGCAGCTTACACATTAGAGATGAAAGTAAAGGGTGCACCCTTCCACTAGCTCACGTTCGACATCCTTCGGCTAGTTCAGAGTAACACCTTTATTCATCTTTTGTAAAATGATGGTCTCTGCCTCCTTGTTTTACAATCGTTTTTTTTGCGGGGGTTAAATTCAAAGACGGCGCTTGCTCTTTCCAATTCAAATTGATCTTTTGCTGTTGCGCTGAGGTTTGCAGGGATTGACCTGTAGCGCGCCTATGAACGTGTTGCCATTCTTTGTTAACGTCATTTTTGCAGTTACTTATCCAATCCGGCTTTGTCAAATGTTTCAGAAAAACCGGTTAGCGAAGAAGGTACAAAAGATAAAATCAGGAGGTATTTATTACCCATAATTATTCAATTTGATTTTGAGTGGAAGAAAATAAAAAAGTATTTTATTTTCTTTCCTGGACGGGTCGTCAGGTTCGTTCATTATAGGTTGAAATTAATTTTCTACACATTGAGTATAATTTCTCCCCTCACCAACATCAGTCGATAAAGATTAAATAAAGATCCTGTTTATTTGTTCGTCTGCTGTCTAAGTAAATTTCATTTGTCTAATTGACAAACCTAAAAAGTTTTAGTTGTAAGAATTACCCTGCTTCCCGGGTAAAATGCCGATGGGTTGTCTTCGGCCGTGATAAATACCCTGGTGGGTTTGGATGGAGAAACCGCACTAAAGGAAGCCTTTAATTTGCTTGACAGAAAGCTCGACGAACTATTGATTTGCCCCATATTTTTTGTTTCGTTTTGGTCTGTCTCTATCCATACTACATACGCTTTTGCAGGAGGGTCAATTTTGTCCGAGGGGGCCAAATGTTCAATATTTACCTCTATATTATAATTGTTGTTTTTGTCTTTTTTTATCTTCACTTTTCCTGTGGCCGCAGGTGTCAACGACGAGGGAAGAAAAGATATTTTTCTTGCACACGAGGGTAATAAAGAAATAATTACTGTCGTGATAAGAGCAAAAAAAGTGGTCCTTAATATTGGGTTGTTTTTAGAATGTCGCATGTTTCGGCTTTTTTTCGTTTATTAAAATTATAACAAAATAGTTGGCTACTCGTTATCCCTCTCTCAAAAATCAATCCATTTCTAAAAATCGATATGTCGTTTTGAACAGGTGACTTTGTATAGATGACAATATGAAAGTTAGCCTGGTAAAAGAAGCCTTAAAAATGGCGGTTAAAAACAGGCAGTATTCACACAAAAATGTTATTCACCATAGTGACAGAGGCATTCAATATTGCTGTCCGGATTATTCAGAATTTGCTGAAAAAAGAGGAATGATTTTAAGTACAACCGAAAAATACGACCCCTATGAGAATGCGGTTGCTGAAAGAATAAATGGGATACTAAAATATGAATTTGGGTTGATTAAAACTATCCCAACTTTGGAGGTAGCAAAAAAAATGGTGAAGGAAGCAGTGCATATATATAATAACAAGAGACGTCACAAATCACTGGAAATGCAAACGCCGCAGTATGCTCATAACAATCAGGAACACCAATATAAGTCGTACAGGAAACTGGCCGCTTAAAGGTAGGAATGTTGATAAGGTTTTAAAAAACCGATAGGAATTTTTTTTTAAAAGCTTATCAATGTTCCGGGTAAAACAAGTAAATTGACACAATATTTAATCATAAAAAACGGTCAACTTATTTCAGGGTAAGACATTCTTCACAGACACTATTCATAAATGGTTTCATTTGATATCCCTGTGGAATGTTTCATGTGCCGGGAACCAAAGCAAAAGATTCTTTACGTACAGCCGTTGCTGCGTTGATTAACAGATTAAATTTTTAATAAGCCATTATGAAAAAAAAATATTCAGGTAAAATAATATTCTTAGTTGCCATTGTACTATCAGCTTCTATAATTGTTCATGCATTTAATAAGACCGATTCAGCAAAAGACACTTCTAATGATGATAACCGGAAAGCCGGGAAATGGATTGATAGCTGGGCCACCTCATTTTTGTCAACAACGGTAATGGGTGCCACACAGTTCGCCCCTACGTTTAACAACCAGACCTTACGGCTTAATGTATTTACAAAATTGGGCGGTACAAAAGTGCGGGTAAAGCTGACCAACAAATTTGCGACAAATACCCTTAGAGTAGGGGCAGCACATGTTGCCTTACAATCCGAAAAAAATTCAATAGTAGAAGCAAGTGACAGGGCATTGACCTTTGACGGGCAACCCGGTATCACTCTTGAGCCGGGTGAGGAAATATGGAGCGACCCGGTAACACTTACCGTTAAGCAACATGTAACAGTTTCCATCAGTGTATATGTTCCGGATAATTTTCAGCCCACCACTTTTCACCCGACGGGGCTCCATACTAGTTATTTATCAGCTACCGGCAACTTTGTTGGTGCATCAACACTTCCGTTGGCCAGCGCCGGCAGTATTACTACAGGAGTAGTAATTGTGACCGGTCTACAGGTATGGGCACCCCAAAAAACAAAAGTGGTTGTCGGTTTTGGCAACTCTATTACCGATGGGGCTGCTTCTAAGAATGATGTGAATGGTACCTGGCAAGATGTACTTTCCAGCCGCATACCGGTATTGCCTTCCGGCGCCCCATTTTCTGTAATTAATATGGGCATTGGGTCAAACCGGATCGTATCATCAGACCTTGCCGGGCCATCGGGTGTACATCGTTTTGCCGAAGATGTTCTCAGCCGGCCAAATGTAGCTTACTTGATAGTGATGGAAGGGATCAATGATATTTCTTATGAACATGCTACTCCTGCTGATATTACCGGCGCATACGCTACAATCGTTGCCCAGGCACATGCAAAAGGGATCAAAGTGTATGGCGTTACTCTGCTTCCGATTGGTAACTCAAGAAAATACACAGTAGAAAATGAAGCAACACGGCAGGCAATAAATGTATGGATCCGCACACCGGGAAACTTTGATGCTGTGCTTGACTTTGAAGAAGTAGTAAAAGACCCTGCCACCAATCCATTGCGCATCCGTAGCGAATGGACAGGCGACTATGTACATCCGAATACAGCAGGATACGCAGCAGTCGGCAATTCTATTCCCTTAAGTCTTTTTAAATAGAAAGAATCAATCCTTTACATGTACTGTTATTGCTACCCCGGGACTGGGAATTTTTGCCGTTAGCACTTGCGTTAATTATTTTCGCCGATGTAGATATAAAGTATCGATTGCCGTCGTCCGACTGTCCCGATTACTTGCGGCCAAAAACAATTAATAAAAAGTGAAACAACTAAAGATTTTTAAAATTATTGCTCTTATTTCTTACTCGCTAATAATTCTAATGGGAAGTATGATTGGGCTGCCATTTTTTTTGTGGCTGTTATTTATATTGTTTGACTTTGGCAATCCAGACCAGCTCTTTGCCTTTTTTGGTGTGATGGGTTTAATGATAAGTTTTATAACTTTTAGATCAATAAGAACTTTAAAAATATTATTGTTTGACATCCTCTCTTTTATCCTTTTAGCTGCCCCGATTATTAGACGAATGACGGCTATTCCAATTGAAAAATTCAATTATTTGGCTTTCATAATTCCGACAACAATATTTGGTTTGTCTTTTATATTTTCACTTTACTATTCAGTTAGACAATATTCTCACAACCAAAATGGATTAGGATTAGCGTAACAGAATGAAACTGCCTACAACCTTCGCATTTATGCAAGCCTGGCTGCAGTGCTAACAATGAGCGATGGTGCATCACTAAGAGCGATAGTAATAACAATGAACTTTTAATTATAAATTTGGCAACAGTTCCGGCAGACTGGAATTCTAATTCCCGTACTCCATAAATGCGTAGCCGTCAGTGGCAATTTTACTTACACACTGACAAACCATCAACATTGAAACATAAATGACAGCAAGACCACAAGAAATAACCAAACAATATCTAAAAGATTTAGACAAGCATTTGCTGGATATTGTTGAAGGACGGGCAACTGAAATGTTTGAACTGAAAGATTTTGCAGAAATGCAGCATATTCATCCAATTCATTTTAGTAACACTATTAAAGATGCAACGAGTTTTCATCCTTGCTATTTCTACGAAGAAAAAATAATGAATATTGCGAAATCAATGTTAGAGAAAAACAACCAAACTATAAGTTCTATTGCTTCACTGCTGACTTATGACCCATCAAACTTTACAAAATTTTTCAAACGATTTGAAAATAAAACACCCAAGCAATACAGAACTGACTTTTTAGCAATGCAAAAGCCATAAAAACTTAAACTATAACCATTTTTACTTAATCTATCACCATATTAAATCTTTGAAACAGGTTCATCTTTGTAGAATAATTTAAAAACAAAAAAGGATGAATTTAAAAGACAATACAATATTAATAACAGGAGGAACAAGTGGCTTTGGACTTGAATTTACAAAACAACTACTCGGGTTAGGAAATACCGTAATCATAACAGGAAGGAATCAAGTTAAACTTGACCAAACTAAAAATCAGTTTCCCAAAGTAAACACTTTTCAAAGTGATGTCAGCGACCCAAAAGCTATTATAGAACTTTATCAAAAAGTGATAACTCAATTTCCAAACCTAAATATTCTAATCAACAATGCAGGGGAAATGCGAAAAATAAATCTGAACGACACTTCTATTGATTTGGAAAACATTACTAAAGAAATTGACATTAATTTGTCGGGACCAATTCGTATGATACAACAATTTTTGCCTCATTTAAAAGCACAAAAGAAGTCGGCAATAATGAATGTAACATCAGGGCTTGCACTCATCCCATTTCCGATTTCGCCTATTTATGGAGCAACAAAATCAGGACTTCGTTCTTATACAAAGTCGTTAAGGATTCAACTAAAAAATACAAGTATCAAAGTTTTTGAATTAGTTGCACCAAGTGCAAAAACGCCATTGAATGACAAATTTGCAAACGATGTGGACAGCAAATCATTAATAGACGCAGACAAATTAGTTGCTATTGCTATCAAAGGATTAGAAAAAGACAAACTCGAAATTTATCCCGGACTTGCCAACATAATAAAAATAGTAAGTAGAATAGCGCCCAACTTCTTATTGAATCAACTTGCAAAACCAGTTGACAAAATGCTGAAAGTTTAGCCTTCAACTTTGCAAAATATAAAAGCTTAAGAGTCCGACAAACGTATCCGTCCGGCTAACTACACCTCTTTATAAATTCGGTATAAAGTATTTATCCCAAAGGTTTCCAGTTATGAGGCAGCAGTTCATCTATTTTATTGATGGGGTGAGTATTGATTCTTTGCAAAACATCCCTGAGCCAG
>DATCFI010000303.1:0-31666 GCA_036509585.1 Hanamia sp.
GCTCAGGGATGTTTTGCAAAGAATCAATACTCACCCCATCAATAAAATAGATGAACTGCTGCCTCATAACTGGAAACCTTTGGGATAAATACTTTATACCGAATTTATAAAGAGGTGTAGTTAGCCGGACGGATACAAATAAACTATTTTTATCGCTAATTGAGAATGAGATTCTTCGGTTATAAATATTTTTAAATTATTTCTTAAAAAGTTCAAATGAAAAAAAACTTAGTCGCTCTTTTATCCTTTTCCGCTATTATTATACTTTCATCCTGCCAAAAGGATAAGCAAACTGATTCGTCTGCAAACTTAAGTAAAGTAAAAAGCTTCACTGAAGCGGTCACCTCACCTGGCAATGGGACAGTTACGGCAACCTATAACGTGGGCTATGATGCCAATAATAGAATTACAAGTGTTACACAAACAGACGTGTCTGGTAATAAATTTCTGTTTACCTATAGTACCAATACTAAATATTCACTGGATCTCTATGTGTCGGGTGCATTGTCGATACATGAAGATCTTTTCATGAATAGCAACTCTCAGCCTGACAGCACTTATCAATACAATGACACGGAAGACACCACAACAGAAAAATATTTGTACAATTCATCTGCTCAGTTAGTAACTCTGAAGGAATATGATTATTCAAAGATTTATGGCTCGGAAATAAATAACATCACCACCTACACTTATGATTCTAATGGTAACATTGCAAAGACAACAGACACTAACAATCAAGTCGAAACTTTTGAATACTATCCTGACTTGGTATATGCAATGCCTTTTACTAATCCTGCTTCACCACAGGGTTTAACTTCACAAAAGAAAATGAGCCTGATAAAAACCCATACAGTAACATCAAACGGGTATCCGGTTGGAAGTGCCACCAATACTTATACATTTGACAGCAATAACAGAATCAGTACTATAACTCAAACAGCAGACGATGGAACTGTTGTTGTACAAACGTTTATCTACTTTTAAAATAAATAAAAATTACTGGTATAAAATTATAACCCGGTAAACCATAAAAGTTTTTACTCCAATCCGTGTCTCACGTGTTTTTTTATATACTCCATATCGTCTTGCAAGCTCAAGAATATCTCGATTTTGCCCTTTTGTTTTTCAAGTATTTCCGCGGCCTGACCTTTGGTACCGACCGCTTACATAAATCGCTTCAAAAAGTGCCAAACGTCCTTATGCATGTTCATTTCAAAAGAACCCGCTATCGTCCAGTCAGCTCATCAACGAAATTAAAGGAGCCGGTAAAACTTGAAAAAATCAATTTTTTATTTCGCATATGCCTTTGCGTTCAAGAGTAAAATAGCAATCCCAGGTATTTGTTGGTTTACTGTAAATCCAAATCCGAATAATCCTCTTTACATTATTTTAAAAAAATAAAAATCCCTTTTTTTTATTGGTTTACTGTTTGTGTTTTCTTCTGATACCAAGCCCGCGAGCTCAACGCCGTTACTGATCGGTAACATCAATTTTTACCGCCGATAAAAAAAAATCCCCGATTCATAAATCCATGATTACTAATTTCTCGTAACTGTTAACAGGAATCAAACAAAAATCAATTCAATCAAAATAACCCACGGTCATGCAAAACGAAAAAAGTAAAAAAATGTTCAAAAGAATAATGATGGTTTTTGGCTTTCTTACCATCGTACTGGCAATACATATTTATTGGGTAACGCGGCCTCAACCTATTAGTCCAAATAAGATAGTAATGGCAAGGATTGATATTAAAAATTCTCTGAGCCAACAGGATGCCGATAGCATAAAAACCTGGCTGTATCATCAAAAAGGAGTGGATCACGTTGTTGTAAATTCTAAATCGAAAATAGCCTTATTCACTTTTTATCCGGCAAAAGTTTCTGGAGACGAGATTGTGAGCAAATTTCAAACATCATTTAACTATGATGCAAAACGATATGTTCCCACCAAAGAAGAACTCGCAAGCGGATGCACCGCATTACCTGAAAATGTCACAAATAAAATTTCAGCATTTATAAAACACAATTTTTAATCACCTTTTATTCTTAATCTTCTAAAACAAAAAAAAATGAAAAGTTTAATCATCGTCCCTATCATCGCGCTAACCATTTCCTCAGTGGTCTTTCAATCCTGTAAAAAAGATGACACGCCAGCACCGGCACCCAAGCCAACTTTATATGACTCACTTGGCGGTTCCGCGATGGTAGCAGATCCGGCAATGTCGGGACAACAAATTGAAAAAGGAAGGCTGCTTATCCGTAGCATTATCGATAGCACTATCTTTATTATTGGCGGCGACACTGCTCTTAACAGTCATTTTACTGTTTTGTTAGGCGAACTTGGAAAACACGATTATAGTGGCTTTCAAGCACTCAGCAAAAATCTTATTGACTTCGTAGCAGTGGGCACGGGCGCAAAAGATTATAAATACACGGGGCTGGATATGGTAACCACACACGACCCGGCTAAAAACCCCCGGATGACAGGCGGCAAAGCGGATAATGGCGATTTTAACGCATTTGAAAAAGACTTGTTTGCAGGAGCAGCCCAGGTAGGTGTTCCCGCAACTACTCCGGCTTTGATCAGCGTAGGTAAACTTGTTGAATCATTGAGAGGAGTGGTTGTACAGCAATAAGTTTAAACTTTAATATAGTAAAATACGAAGGCCTTCAGAAGAATAGGGAGGCCTTTTTTTTAACCCTTTGAACACGGATAAAAAGAATAGTATGAGTTGCAATAAAACATATTTACCCGAGGAGTTTTTTTTGGTGGGCATTAGTTATAAAAACACGGATGCTGCCACCAGGGGACAATTTTCAATATCACCAAAGCAATATGAATCTATTTTGGAATTGGCTCCTTCATATGATGTAGATGAAATGTTTGTACTCTCTACCTGCAACCGAACTGAAATTTATGGTTTCGCAAAAAATAAATCTTGCCTGTTAGAATTGTTACATAGTCAGTCTTCCGGCGATTTTGAATTGCTTTCGCAAATGGCTTATGTGGAAAATGGAACCGAAGCAATTACCCACTTATATAATGTAGGCTGTGGGCTGGATTCCCAATTGTTAGGCGACTATGAAATTGTAAGCCAGTTAAAACAAGCCATTAATTTTTCCCGTGATCATAAATTTATGGGTTCATTTTTAGAAAGATTAGTGAGTAGCGTTTTTCAGGCATCAAAAAAAATTAAGACTTACACGTCGTTAAGTAGCGGTTCGGTGTCTGTATCCTTTTCTGCAGCAAAGTTTATAAGAGAACAAACCAACTTTAATTCTCAAAGTAAAATTTTAGTTCTGGGCGCAGGTAAAATTGGACGCAACACTTGTAAGAATCTTATTGGATATTTTAACCCCGAAAATATCACCGTGATTAACCGCTCAATTGAAAAGGCGATTTACCTTGCTGATGAATTGGCTATAAATTATGCCAGCAGCGAACTCCTTTTTTCAAAGATGGATGAATCGGATATCATCATCGTCGCAACAAATTCTATAGAGCCGGTAATCCTAAAATCGCATCTTTTAAATAAAGGAAGGAAAGTAATTATCGATTTGTCCATGCCATGCAATGTGGAAGCAGATGTAAATGAATTAGCAAATATAAAATTGATATACGTAGATCAGATATCCAAACTGAAGGACGACAATTTAAAGAAACGTGAGGCGGAAATACCCAAAGCCAGGAGAATTATTGCTGAGCAGATTAAAGACTTTATGGACTGGCATGAAATGCGAAAACAAGTTCCGGTATTAAAATCTATTAAAACAAAACTTAGAGAAATCAGCCTGTTCAGGTCATTCAATTCAAGTGTTAAAGAAAGCGATTCAAACGCTCTATTTCTTGAAACAAGAATTCAGGACGTGATCAATTCGGTAGCAGTTCAGATGTTGGGCAGTAAATGCAAAGGCTGCCATTATATCCAGGCAATGAATAAATTTTTGATGGCAGATTTAAGTAACAATTAACCCACTCATATATTAGAACAGAAAATCCAAATAAAAAACCGGGCAGATATTCCCGGTTTTTTATTTGTTGTTTCTATAATTTTTTTAATCTCTATGGCGTAATCGTTCCGTTTACAATATATTTGATTTGCACTGCCTTGCTCGTATCTGCCGCACCAGGCAAACCCATTATTAATACGGTATATATACCATTTTGCTGCACCGTGAAAGTTCTGCTAGCAGAAATCGTAGAATCATTGCTTACATTAAAAGTAATATCTCCGGGGGCTAGTTGTGTAAAATCAGACACTGATCCGAAAGACGCATTTTCTTTTACTTTATCGGTTCCGTTGGCAGAAATAGTAACCACCGGATGAGAAGAATCGGGAATGGCATTAATATATCGTACAAAGGCATTTCCTGTGGAGGAGGGCAGAGAATCAAGTTCATCGTTTGTTACAAGGTTTTGATAATTGCCATGGGCGCCTATTGCAAAGGCTGAATAATATTTCTTGGCTTCATAATTAAAAGTTGTAGCGGCCAGGGCAGTACTTGTATTGGGAGATTCATAAGTTTGCAAATTTCTTGTGCCGCTATATATAGGCAAATAGGCACCCGTGTAGTTCGTAAAGGAAAACGCCGTATTAGCAAGTGCGCTGTTATCGAGCGCGAATATAACAGGGCCGGTGCTATCGGGAATTAAATTAAAAGCCATTAATCCTGATGTAGGCGTTGCGGGTGTATCATCTTTTTTACATGCGGAAAATATAATGGCAGAAAATAAGAAGATGTAGAAAAATTTGCTCCTGATAATGTGAAATATTTTGTTTGACATGGTTGAATATTTAGTGGGGGTTTCATAAATTAATTATGTTGAATCTTGCCGAAAAAATGATGCCACTAAGGAGGAAAGACAGCTAAAAGGAGAACTATTAAAACTACTTTAACAGGAATACAGAAAATAAAGAGAAATTTGGTTTTTTCATTGGGTTACTGTTACGCGCATTCTTAAAACCAAGTGAGCGTGGTTGGATATCTATACTCAAATTATTCTATAGATTAACATTTTATCAACGCTTAAGCATATTTGTGAAACTTGGCTTACCATAGGGTTTGTTTATTTTTGTCACTAATTATTTTTCCGCTGAAAAAAGTCTCTAAAATATTTCTGAAAATTATTCTAGGTATTCTCGTGCTAATACTTGCGCTTTGGATATTAGTACAGACAAGTTTTTTTCAAAACTTCCTTATCAATAAAGTTGCCAAAAATCTTTCAAAGAATTTAAATACAAGTGTATCAATCAAACATATAGATCTTGAACTTTTTGATAAAATGTCGTTGGAAGGTTTGTTAATTTTAGATAAAAAGAACGACACCTTGGTTTATGCTGGTGCGGCGAAAGTGAGCATTACTGACTGGTTCTTTTTCAAGAACAATATTACTCTAAGTTACATAGGGCTCGATGACGCATTTATCAACCTGTATCGATCAGATTCAGTCTGGAATTACCAATTTTTGGTTGACTATTTTTCCGGATCCGGAAACCAGGCGACCAACACCGCTGCCAAACCGATTAATCTTGATCTGAAAACTATTAATTTTAAAAATGTAAAAGTCTGGCAAAAAGACGGGTGGCGTGGAGAGGATTTGATAGCATCGGTAAACAAACTAAGCGTCTATGCCGATCGCCTGGATCTAAAAAATAACATCATAGATATACGCGATATCGCTCTGGATAAACCTTCATTTACCTTATACGATTATGACGGTAACAGGCCGCCCAGCAAAGATTCCAGTTCTGATGTACAGGACACGATGGCGCCAGATACAGGACAACTTCAGTGGAATACTGGCGGATGGCATCTCTCAGCCAAAACGCTAACGATGAAGGATGCTTCTGTTGCAATAGAAAAGCAAACCCTGAGCCCCGCAACGCGTGGCCTTTTTGACGAAGACAGGATCGTAGTTTCCTCCATCAACGGAACTTTTAAAAATACATCGATGCTTAACGATACATTGAGGTCGTCCTTCTCTTTAAGCGCTAATGACCGTGGTGGATTTTTAATCAGAAAACTGTCTGCTGATTTTAGATTTACTCCAAAAATAATGGAGTTCAATAACTTGGATATAATTACCCGAAACAGTCATCTCAGGAATTATTTCGCGATGCATTACAATCATTTCAATGACGATATGCAGGACTTCATAGATAAAGTAACGCTCGATGGACATTTTGTAAACAGCACGTTAAGTACAGAAGACCTTGCTTATTTTGCGCCCGAGACCAGGTCTTGGAATAAAGTATTTTCAGTGCAGGGTAATGCACATGGAAAGGTAAATAATATTTCAGGTCGAAAAATGATTATAAAAGCCGGCACCGCCAACTATCTTGATGGTGATATCAGCCTGAACGGACTGCCGGATATTGACAATACATTTATCGATCTCAGGGTAAGACAATTAAAAACAAATTACGGCGAACTGGCAAAATTAATTCCCTCGTTAAAAGAAATCACCAGTCCACGCTTAAGTGCGTTTGGCAATATCAATTTTTCGGGTAGCTATACAGGTTACACAAAGGATTTCGTAACCTTCGGAACACTTTCAACTGATATTGGATTGTTGAAAACGGATCTTCACATGAAAATCCCGGATAGGGGAGTGCCGGTTTACAATGGCAAAGTCTCAACCAGTAATTTTAAGTTGGGGAAATTTATAAACGATAGTGCACTTAACAATATCACCTTCAGCGGTAAAATTGATGGCAAAGGATTCAATGCAAACGACATCGAAATTGGAATAGACGGAAAGATCGATGCCCTGGATTTTAATAATTATACTTATACGAATATTATCGCCCATGGCGACCTTAAGAAAGATGTTTTTATTGGCTCCGCAAGTATTAACGACCCTCACATCATAATAGATACCCTTGTCGGTTCGATCAATTATGGTAAACTTAATCCGGCTTTTGATTTAAAAGCTACGGTGTCCCTTCTTCATCTTAAAAAACTTGGTTTTACAAATGACAGTGTGTCTCTCCAGGGACGAATGCGTTTAAATTTTACCGGAGACAACATTGATAATTTTCTTGGTTCTGCAAAATTATATGATGCTGTTTTGAAAGACAACGGTAAACAATTGTCATTCGATTCACTCACCATTAGTTCTCAATATACCGACGGCAAAAAAATATTAGCCGTAGAAACGAACGAATTGCAGTCCAGTATTACCGGCAATTTTAAGATATTGGAGTTACCCACGGCTTTTCAGATATTCCTTAATAAATATTATCCGTCTTACATCAATAAACCCGATAAAAAAATAGATAACCAGGACTTTACGTTTTCGGTCAGTACAAAAGACGTGAGTGAGTATGTCAATCTTTTCAACAAAAAAATTACAGGATTTGATAATTCCACTATTAACGGGAGTATCGACATTGCGAACAACTCTTTCAATCTACATGCCAACGTACCCCAGTTTAATTATAGTGGCATTAGTTTTAATGATATTCTTTTTGACGGGACGGGCAACAAAGACACATTAATCCTAAATGGAGATGTGGAAGATGTAGTTGTCAACGACAGCCTCCATTCGCCAGGTACCAAATTGCGTATCACTTCGGCAAACGATATTTCTGATATTCATATAACTACGAACGGTAACAAGGCAGTCAGCAATGCGGACCTGGCTGCGAGAATCCAGACTAAAACCGATGGATTTAAATTAACTTTTTATCCTTCCACATTCACCATCAATCAAAAACAATGGACTATCGGAAAAGATGGTGAATTGGACCTTAGCGGTAATTTCCTGACGGCCGATAACATCCGATTTTTACAAAATAACCAGCAAGTTTTTATTTCTACGCAACCTTCCGCGATCAACAATAGCAACGACGTACATATAGCTGTTCAAAATCTTGTTGTGGAAGATATCACTCCCTTATTTATAAAGTATCCTAAATTACAAGGTCTACTCGATGGCAATATCATGATCAATGACCCTTTTGGCAAAATGGCTGTAGACTACGATACCAAAATTGAACAGTTTAAATTTGAAGATGATTCTATAGGCGTAATAACGGCCAATGGCCAATATTTATCAAACCAGGGCGTCGTTACGACGAATGTAAATTCCACCAATGATCTCTATAATTTTAATGGAAATTTTAGTTACCATCTGAACGATTCCAGTACAGACCAATTGAGCGGATCGGCGGTACTTAATCACTCCGAAATCCATTTCCTTGAGCCGTACCTGACAGGAATATTAAGCAATATTTACGGAAAGGCAACAGGCAAATTAACTATCTCCGGAAAAGCATCCGCGCCAAAACTCACTGGAAGTGTAAGTCTCGATAATGCTACCATGAAAGTAGATTATACCCAATGCCGTTATATTTTAGAAGATAGTTCGGTTATCACGTTTAATCCTGATGAAATTGATTTTGGAAATATTAAAATTAAAGATACTCTCGAGCATACAGCTACGCTTACAGGAAAAATATACCACACCTTTTTTGACAATTTCTTTTTCAACGAGTTGCACCTGAAGACCGATGCTATTGGCAATAAGCCCGCCAAATTTGTGTTGCTGAACACAACCGCCCGTGACAATACCGATTTTTACGGAAGTGTAATCGGCCACGCAGAATTGTCAGTCAATGGTTTTTTAACCGATTTGAAAATGAACATTTCTGGTGAAGCCACTGATAGCAGTCACATCTATCTGCCAACCGGAGCTACTGCGGAAACAGGCTCTGTGGATTATATAGAGTTCACAAAATTTGGCCGGGAAATGACGACCCATATTCAGAGGCGGGAAAATACAAACATAAAAGTGGACATGGAATTGACCGCAAATCCATTGGTGAAAATAGACGTGATACTTGATGAAACCACTGGCGATGTGATCAAAGCACAAGGAAGCGGAAAACTAAATATTTCTGCAGGAACCTCAGATCCGCTAACAATTCGTGGCAGATACGATGTAGAACAGGGCGCTTATACTTTTAACTTTCAAACTTTTTTTAAAACGCCGTTTACGCTACAAAAAGGATATATTGAATGGTCCGGCGACCCTTATTTGGCTCAGCTAAATATTGATGCAATTTACAGGGCAGAGAATGTAGATCTTAGCGCCATTCCCACTTCAACCGGGTACACCAATACTAAGGGAGATGTAGATATAATCTTTAAATTAAGAGGTACTTTGAAAGACCCGACTCCTCAATTCGAATTTCAGTTCCCTTTCGACAATCCTTTAAAATCAGATCCTATTGCCACACAATACCTGAACACAAGGTACCAGGGCGATCCAAATGAATTGAATAATACCGTGACATCTTTATTAATGTTCAATGCCTTTCTTACGGGCGATGAAAGTCTCTTGAGCGGCAATAGCACAGGCAATTTTGTGACCAGAACTGTAGGGCAATTATTATCTGCCACTCTAACGTCTTCCCTAAATAATTGGTTGCAAAAGCTGTTTAATACAAATTCTGTTAACCTGTATACGAACATTAATACTTCTGAATTTAATTTTCAAAAAGGGGCTGACCAGAAGCCATTGCAAAATGTGGGAAATTTTGGCGTGAAAACCGCTTTTTTAAACAACAAATTATTAGTGAACGTAGGAGGAAACCTGGATTATCGCCTTGGCCCGCAAGTTACAACCTCTAATTCAAGCTTTTTATTTACACCTGATGTATCTTTTGAATATCTAATAACACCGGATGGACGACTAAGAGTAATCGGTTTCAATAGAAGTGAAACCGATATCGGAGATCTGGTGGGCCTTACTAGGAGCAATCGTACTGGGGTGCAACTCTCTTACAGAAAAAACTTTGATTCCTTCGAAGAGTTTTTTACCAAGCAGAAGCTAGAGAAGAATAAGGATAGAAAAGAAAAATAAAAATCTATACCTACCTCCATTTATTAAAGAAGAACCGACATCTGGTTCTTCTTTTTATTTGCAGAAATAAACTTATACTTGCAGTAACTAAATAAACTTCACTGGATTTTAATTTGCTTTCGACAAGGTTAAATCATAAAAGACAAATCAAACACTAATCTATCTTCAAACTGTCAGTAGATCAAAGCAAAATTTCTTTTATTTTTTGTATTAGCTATTACTTATGACGAACAATTTCATGTTCTTCAACCGTAATCCATACGTTAATAGCCTTTAATAAGCGCCTCATTTCACAATGCTAAAACATCAGTTCTTAATTAGGTGTTACAGTACAATAAAAAACTACATCATTGAAATCATTATCACAATTGGGGCTTGTTCTCTCTGTGTCTTCAAATCCAATCAATTTTTCTGCTCCTGGATAGTTTAAAAGGACTGCGTGCCTTTTTAATTTTGGATCCGCTTCAGGATTCAATGCATCGGTGCTGCAGAAATGGATTGCGTTACTATATACTGTACTCTTTGTTGTATCCCATGCGTTTTGCAAAATAAGAAATCCTACAGTCGTTCCTGCATTAAATTTTCCAAGATACATCTTATCTCCTGGCTCCAGCGGATTGTTTCTCCCGGCACTTGGAAAAATGTAAGTAATCAATTTTACATCCTTACCGGTTGTTGGAGGCTGACCAGTGGTGTAAGTGTAATAGGCAAGCGTATTTGAGAATCCCGCATAACCAGAAACAAACGTTACGAAAACATCGGAGGGTTCATTAATTGAAATATCTGCTGTATTAACTCCGGTAAAAAGTTCGGGATGCGCGATCGGCTCATTTTTTCCATCAATCAAAGTCTCATTAATATAAGTAGTCATAGCCTGAGGAACCGTATCTTTTATTAGGTTATCCGGTTTTCCCTGGGAATTATAGGGTTCCACAGATTGATAAAGAGCATTGGGAAAATTGTTTGGCTTAATATCGCTAGCCTTATGACAGGCGCCAATAATTAAAATTACAACAATTAAGAAAAGATAATTTTTTAATTTCATACGTGGTGGTTTTAAGGGCAACATGTAAATGTAAGAATAAATTTTAAATTTTAGAAACACGTTTAACATTATAGCATTTTGCCATTTTATTAAAAAAGGAATAAATATAAGAGGATTTGTTTATACATTCAAAGAATTTCCGGGGATAACTCTCTTTGTTCACGTTGCCAACCATGATTACAAACAACGACTTAAACTATTTCTTTTCCATCATTTAATTTCAAATAGCGGAGGCAATATAAATTACAAAACAGGTCCGATAGCGCCTGTTACTAAATCCATAACAACTGTCTTCCTTCAATATTAAATATTTTCTTTATTAGTCAGCATTTTTTTTACTTCTTCCATCCCCTCGGTTGCGGTTTTTTTTATCACTTTAAAATTATGATGTAGTGGAATATAAGGAGGGTGATTGTCGATGATATATTTGGAAATTCCATTGGGCAGAAAATCGATTAAACCCGCGGCTGGGTATACCTGTAAAGATGTTCCGACTAAAATAAAAATATCAGCCTTTGACATTAATTTTACGGCTTCTTCAATCATAGGAACTGGTTCGCCAAACCAAACTACATGGGGCCTCAGTTGAGAACCATTCAAGGTTCTTTGACCTAAATGAATATCATCAATTATATCATACAAACGATTTTCGTTGTCTTCGCCACGCATTTTAAAAATTTCTCCGTGAAGATGAATGACTTTTTTTGCCCCGGATCTTTCATGCAAATCATCAATATTCTGGGTAATCACCGTTACATTGAAGAGACTTTCCAATTCAGCAATTCCATTGTGGGCTTTATTAGGTAACGCTTTAGCAACTTCTTTTCTCCGCTGATTATAAAAGTCTAAAACTAACCCGGGATTTTTTTCCCATCCCTGGGGCGATGCTACTTCATAAACGTCATAGCCCATCCACAAACCATCGTTGTCCCGAAATGTCTGTAAACCACTTTCGGCACTGATTCCGGCACCTGTAAGCACGACAAGATTTTTTTTCAATACAAGGGATTTTTGTCAATTAGCTAACTATTGCTCATTTTCAATATAAACTTCCATTCATCATCGGTTACTTTTTGTACAGAAAGTCTTGAATTCTTTACCAGTTCCATATTTTCTAACTCAGGTGTGGCTTTAATTTCCGAAAGGGTTATAGATTTTTTCAACGTCTTTACCGGACTTAAATCCACCACCACCCAATTTTTATCATCAGTTGTAGGGTCTTGGTAAGATTCTTTCACAATCATCGCGACACCTATGATTTCCATACCCTCATTACTATGATAAAAGAAAACTTCGTCGCCCTTTTTCATATCACGAAGATTATTTCTCGCGGCATAATTCCTCACCCCATCCCAAAATGTCTTTTTATCTTTCAATAGCTGCTTCCAGCTATATTTAAACGGTTCCGATTTTACCAGCCAATAATTCATTTTTTGTTTTTTTTATTTGTTAAAGAATTTAAAAGTAATTAATTTAAAAACCATACTTCTTACTTTTACGTAACTACATTCAGCAAATTTATCGGAACTTATTTATTTTTCTGGTTAAACCATCAATTGCGTTAACTTTGAATTACATTATTATTCAACAAAAAAAAATAAATTATGCTAAGCGTTTTTCTTAAACCCGTTTTGATGCTCTCTATGCCCGGTGGTTCAGAGTGGATATTAATCCTTCTTGTTGTTTTATTATTTTTTGGAGGCAAAAAAATTCCAGATTTGATGCGCGGAATCGGAAAGGGTGTCAGGGAATTTAATGATGCTAAAGATCACGTAAAAAGCGAACTGGAAGCTGGAATGAAAGAAAAGGATTCCGTGAAATCTGCAAATCCTTCAGCTAATTAATACCTTTGATTTTAATTCTTCACCCCGACACAAATCTGTTCGGGGATTTTTTTTATTTTTTAATTAATTTTGAATAAACATTTGCATTTCATTTTGATTAGAAAAGAAATATTACAATACGCTGACTTTGCTTCAGCTAACTTTGCAAATAGGATTTTTTAAAAATTAAATTCATACATCATGTTAAGCGTTATCCTGAAACCTGTTTTGCTCCTTTCAATGCCTGGAGAATCTGAATGGCTATTGATTCTTTTGGTAATATTATTATTTTTTGGAGGAAAAAAAATCCCCGATCTAATGCGCGGAATTGGGAAAGGTGTCCGTGAATTTAATGACGCAAAACAACATGTAAAGGACGAAATCGAAGCCGGCATGAACCATAAAGATACAGTTCCACCTGCACCGCAGGTACCAGTTTCGGCTCCTGAAGTTACAACGGTTTCGTCTACAATTACTACTCCATCAAATAATTGATCATACATCTGATAAATTATTTTACTAAAAAAAATTAACCCACGATTTTTAAAATAAAAAAGACCTCCTCCCTTAAAAACTTCTTTACAATAAAGCGTTGTCTCAATCTAGGACTTCCAAGCTATTTTTAATAATCTGCACACAATCCATTATCTGTTCTTTTGTAATAATTAGTGGAGGGGCAAAACGAATGATATCACCATGTGTTTGTTTTGCAAGGAGGCCATTTTGTTTTAATTCTAAACATACATTCCATGCGGCTTGTTTATCATCATGATCAATAATGATGGCATTCAACAAACCTTTCCCACGTATTTTTAAGATATGTGACGAATTTATTTTTTTTAATTCCTCTCTGAAAAGTTTGCCCAAATTCTCTGCATTCTCTGCCAGCTTTTCTTCTTTTAAAACCTGCAAGGCAGCCATTGCAACGCTTGCTGCCAAAGGATTTCCACCATAGGTACTGCCATGTTCTCCTGGTTTGATTGTAAGCATAATTTCGTCATCGGCAAGTACAACACTCACCGGCAGCGTACCACCGCTTAAAGCTTTTCCCAATATTAAAATATCAGGCCTTACATTTTCGTGATCACAACAAAGCATTTTTCCGGTACGGCTCAACCCCGTTTGTATTTCGTCCGCAATAAAAAGCACATTTGCATCCGTGCAATATTGTTTGGCTTTTGACAAGTAACCATCTTCTGGAACATTTACGCCTGCTTCGCCTTGGATAGGTTCTACTAAAAATCCGGAAACATTTTCATCTTTCAAAGCTTCTGCCAGCGCCGGAAGATCATTATAGGGAATGGTTTCAAAACCTGTGAGATATGGGCCGAAATCTTTTTTAGCAACAGGGTCATTACTAAACGAAATGATTCCTAAAGTCCTTCCATGAAAGTTACCACTGCACACAATTATTTTCGCTTTATTTTCTTCGACTTTTTTTACCCTGTATGCCCAATGCCTGCAAAGTTTCAAAGCTGTTTCTACCGCTTCGGCACCGGTGTTCATGGGCAACACTTTATCGTATCCAAAATATTCAGTAACGAATTTGGAAAAAATAGCAATTTGTTCGCTATGAAAAGCCCGGCTGGTAAGCGTTAGCCTCTGTGCCTGTTCTATTAATGCTTTAATGATCTTCGGATGACAATGGCCCTGGTTTACTGCTGAATATGCGCTTAAGAAATCGTAATATTTTTTTCCTTCAACATCCCAAACAAAAACGCCTTTGCCTTCCTTTAATACAACAGGAAGCGGGTGATAATTATGCGCACCAAATTGGTTTTCGAGATCAATGAAATACTCTGTTTGCGATGCAGTAGATTGAACTGACATAAAAAAAACTTTAAAAAATTGAAGAAAATAAAAAAATGAAGAAAAATTAGAATGTGCTCAATGAACAACAATAATTTGACGATATGGTCAGAATCTGTGATCTAAGAAATCCAGGTTCTTTGAGAGGAAATGTTGTATGTGTACTTTGTAAGTCATTATATCGTAATGCAAATTTATCAAAAAAATCATTATAGTAAACGAAGGAATAATTAAGATTTCTATTTTGTCTGAATTCACGGATTTCGGAAAGATGTCTAAATCAATTTTTAGATCCATTTTTGAAAATATCCATTTTTAGCAGGATAATCAATGTAATCACCTTTATTGAAGATTCCAAAAACAGTACTTCCTGTTCCGGTCATGGAGGCGTAAATTGCTTTATGATAATACAAACCCTCTTTAATTTTTTCTATTTCAGGATGTAATGAGAAAACAGCGCTTTCAAACTCATTCGCTAATTCTTCTTTCCAGGTGTCGATAGGCTGTTGAACGATTTCTTGTATTTTTTTAAAAGGAAACGCAGGTCTTATTTGTTGAAAGATTTCTTTGGTATTAACATGGATTCCTGGATTAATAAGCAAAATTTTATATGCTGAAAGCGAAAGATTTATTTCTTCCATTTTTTCTCCGCGTCCCGAAGCGATGCAAGGTTTGTTCAATAAAAAGAACGGGCAATCACTTCCTAACTGTAACGCATAGCTCGATAATTTTGAATCCGGAATATTGAGTTCATATTTTTTATCAAGAAGTAATAATGTAAAAGCTGCATCTGCAGAACCACCGCCAAGTCCGGCTCCTGTCGGTATTGCCTTATGCAAATGCATATTAATTTCGGGTAATTGGGGATAATCTTTTTTGAGCAAACGGTATGCTTTTAAGCATAAGTTGTTTTCAATTCCACCTGCTGAAATCCCTGAGTTTATAAATTGTGTTGGGTTTTCCGAAGTAATTATCTCTAAAGCGTCCGTAAATGGTATTGGAAAAAAAACAGTCTCTATGTCATGAAAACCATCTTCTCTTTTTTGTAGAATATTAAGCCCGAGATTTATTTTGCAGTTGGGGAAAATTAGCATGAGGAGATAAGAGAATAAGAAATCTGTTATAAGAAATAAGAAAAGACAACCAACACCCAAAATCAGACATCCCACGTCAAAGATTCCTTATCAGTTTCCCTTCCTTCTATTGATTTCATCTCTGATAGAAGCCGCCTTGATGTAGTCTTCATGTTCCAATACGTCATTCAGCATGGATTCTAATTCGGGGATTGTCATTTTTTTGAGGTCGTCACTTTTGTCATCGTTATGCGTTACCACTACTTTTTTCTTTTTCTCATCTTCATCCATCAATATTCCGGCACTGTCCAGAATATTGTCGTAAGTATAAATGGGGCATCCAAACCTAACAGCGAGAGCCACTGCATCCGAAGTACGCGAATCTATCTCAATGGTATCCTTATCGGAAGAGCAAATTAATTTTGAATAAAAAATTCCTTCCTGGAGGTCATTAATAATAATTTCGTGAAGGTCGATATTAAACGCCATCATAAAATTCTTCATGAGGTCGTGCGTGAGAGGGCGGCTGGGCTGCATCCGCTCCAGGGCAACAGCTATTGCCTGTGCTTCAAAACCTCCAATTACTATCGGTAACCTTCTTAATCCATTTACTTCGCCCATCACGACCGCATAAGAATGCGTTTGAGTAATACTGTGAGAAAGCGCTACAATTTCCAGTTCTATTTTCTTCATATTATCTCATCCCGGAAATTCCGGACTTATTTTGAATAACAAATATAAAAATTAAATGCCTTTTGTGAATCGTAAGATTTTAGAAAAAAAAGCAAATTTAATGAAAGCTAACTGATGCCTTTTAATTTTTTAACGGCTTCTGTAATTTTAGGAACTACGTCAAAAGCATCACCGACAATCCCATAATCAGCCGCCTTAAAAAAAGGTGCTTCAGGGTCTTTATTGATTACAACAATTGTTTTGCTTCTGTTAACGCCTGCAAGGTGCTGAATGGCGCCCGAGATGCCAATCGCAATATATAAATTTGGAGCAATCGTAAGCCCTGTCTGTCCTACGTGCTCATGATGTGGCCTCCAGTCGCTGTCGCTCACAGGCCGACTACACGCTGTAGCTGCTCCAAGCGCTTTAGCCAGGTCTGTTACGATTGCCCAGTTCTCAGGACCTTTCAGCCCGCGACCGCCGCTGACTACTATTTCAGCTTCTGCTAAAGGAATTTCTCCTTCTATTTTTTTAACCTCTTTTATTTTTACTTTCGACTGCTGAATTTCAACATTTAATTCAGCAACTTCTGCCGTTCCTTCAACTTCAGTTACTTTGTAAGAGTTGGCGTTTAAAGAAATTATTTTTATTTCCGTTTTAATAAAAACATTGGCAAAAGCTTTTCCGCTAAAAACACTTTTTTTTACTACAAAACCGTTTGCTGTATCCGGTAAAGCAATGGCTCCGGAAACTAGTCCAGCTTTTAATCTTACGGACAAGCGTGGAGCAATTGATTTGCCGTTAAAGTTGTTGGAAAACACGATCACCTTTGCATCAGCAATTTTTGCCGCCTCGGCAATAATGTGAGTGAAAACTTCATCATCAAAATTATTCAACGCGTCCTTTTTTACGGCGTAAATTTTCTTCAAACCATATTTTCCCAATGCAGATAAATCGTCAGATACGTTTCCTAACAAGATCCCTTCTGCAGAAGTATTTAAATTTTCTGCCAGCTTTGCTCCATAGGAAGCTGCTTCAAAAGAACTTTTTTTTATGTGGCTATCTGCCTGGTCTAAAAATATTAATACGCTCATTTTGTAAATTAAAAATTATCAATAAACAATATTACTCTTCTAAACTTAATAGTAAACAAACAAATAAGTAAGATTTCAATTTTTAAACTTTCTAAACCATCTAAACTCTATATTACTTTCGCTTCTTCATGCAACAGCCTCACCAATTCTTCAGGCTGATCAGCAGGAATTAATTTTACTCCTGCTTTTGCCGGTGGTAATTCAAAAGAAGCGATTTCAGTAAAAGTATCTGCCTTCACTGGATCAAGCACTTTCAGAGGTTTTGTCCTGGCACCCATTATGCCTCGCATGTTCGGAATTCTTTGTTCAGCAATTCCCTTCTGGCAACTAACTACCGCTGGAAGATTTACTTCATCTACTTCTTCACCGCCTTCTATTTCGCGCTCTACAATTGCTGTATTTCCGTTCAGCGTAAATTTGGTCGCAAGAGAAATGAACGGAAGGCCTAGTAATTCAGCCACCATGCCACCAATGGACGAACCGTTGTAATCTATTGTTTCTTTTCCGGTAAAAATAAGATCGTAATTATTTTGTTTGGCCACTTCGGCTATTTGCGAAGCGATAAAAAAATCATCATGGCTGTCGCTGTTTACCCTGAACGCTTCATCGCCACCGAGCGCTAATGCTTTACGGATGATTGGATCGTTATCTGCGCCGCCAATATTGATTAAATGCAATACTGTGGAAGAATCTGCTTCTTTCAATTCAATTGCCCTCACTAAAGCGTACCATTCATCATAAGGATTGAGGATGAATTGCACACCTGCTTCGGAAAATTTCGTGTTGTTATCTGTGAAGGCTATTTTTGCCGTCGTATCCGGCGTTTTGCTGATGCAAACCAGTATCTTCATATCGTCTCTTTTAGGAGGTGCAAAGATACTAAGGAATAAAAACGTAAAAAAGTTTTGATGGACAGGATTAATAAGCTTAAAGAATACTTGAAAACTGCTGACAAAGACAGTTTTTTGCAGCATGCGCTTGCATTGGAATACATCAAAGTAGGAAATGATGTGGAGGCGAAAAAGTTGTTTAACGAAATACTTAAAAGAGAACCAACTTATCTCGGTTCGTATTACCATTTAGGAAAATTATTGGAAAGGATTGGCGATCCTCAAAAAGCGATGCGCGTTTATAAAAGAGGAATGGAAGTAGCTGAGGCAGCTAACGATTCGCATGCCTATAGTGAATTGCAGGGCGCTTACGAAGATGCGGAAGATGAATTGGATTCGTAAGGACAGGGCGCGACCTGTCCTTACGAGCGAACGATTAAAAATGCAACATGTCTTTATTAAATGAATTTGTAAAAAATATTGAGCAGCAACATCTTTTTCAGAAAAATGATTTCCTGTTGCTGACAGTCAGTGGTGGGGCGGATTCTGTTGTTCTTTGCGAGCTGTGCCAAGAGGCAGGTTTTCATTTTGTAATAGCACACTGCAATTTTCAGTTGAGAGGAGAGGAGAGCGAAAGGGACGAAAAATTTGTAAGGGAACTTGCTGACAAATATGGCGTGAAATTTCATGTAAAGAAATTTGACACTAAAAATTATGCGGAGGAAAATAAAGTTTCTACGCAGGTGGCAGCGAGGGAATTGAGATATGGATGGTTTGATGAGTTGCTGAGAGCCGACGACCGACGACCGACGACCGACGACGGGAAGCCCACGTCAGACATCGGACATCTCACATCAGACATCCCACATCAGACATCCTACATTCTGACGGCACATCATGCAAATGATAATATTGAAACTCTATTAATGAATTTCTTTAAAGGCACTGGAATAAAAGGTTTGCAGGGAATTTTATCGAAAAACGGGAAAATAATTCGTCCATTATTATTCGCAACGAAGGACGATATTTTATCTTTTGTAAAAGAAAATAGCCTTTCGTTTGTAGAAGATTCATCCAATGAATCTGATAAATACACGCGGAATTATTTCCGTCATCATTTGATTCCGTCAGTGCAAAAAGTATTTCCACAGGCCGAAGAAAATCTTACAAAGAATATTGAAAAATTTAATGAAATAGATATTTTATATCAGCAGTCAATTAGTCTTCACAAGAAAAAATTATTAGAACAGAAAGGAAACGAAATCCATATTCCTGTTTTGAAATTATTGAAGTCAACGCCTTTGAAAACAATCATGTATGAAATTATAAAAGATTTTGGGTTCACTCCACATCAGACAACTGAAGCGATCGCCTTATTACGTGCTGAAAGCGGAAAATACATTTCATCTGCTACGCATAAAATTATCAGAAATCGTAACTGGCTTATCATTGCGCCGATAAATACGATGGAAGCCCATCATATTTTAATTAATGAAACGGATGCTAAAGTTGATTTTGAATTGGGTAAATTAAAATTAAGAAAGCATCAAAATTTGAATGAACATCCATCCACATCAAAAGACATTGCCACATTATATTTAAGAAATATCACATTCCCTTTGTTGCTGCGCAAATGGAAGAAAGGTGATTATTTTTATCCTCTGGGGATGAAGGGGAAAAAGAAACTCACTAAATTTTTTATTGATCAAAAACTATCTTTAACCGACAAAGAAAAAATTTGGGTTATCGAAAGTAATAAAAAAATTATCTGGATCATCGGGCAAAGGATTGATGATCGTTTTAAGATTACGGATAAAACGAAGGAGGCTCTTTCGATTTCTATTTCAAAAATTTGACTATTATTTTCTTCAGTAAAGCAAGAATTACCTTAGATTTCTATTTTCCCGGCATTTATTAATGAAATCTATCTTTATCCCTATTTAAAAACAGGAATGAATATAAAGAGCACTTCAACACGTACTGCAAACAATATAAAGTTGCTCCGTCATTTTGCAGCTTTATTTGTTTTGATCACTCATTCATTTGATCTTACCAATAATTATAAAAGATAGTTTTTACGAAGGTTCACGGGCGAATCTGTTCCATTAAGCAGAATAGGGTTGATCATTTTTTTTCAGCGGCTTATTAATCACGCAAAGCCTTCTTTCATACATCAGTTTAAAACAGTTTATCTGGAAGCGTTTTTTGAGAATATATCCGGCGCTTATAGTGCTTATGCTTCTAACCGTATTTTTGATGGGACTTTTATTTTCAACACTTTCAATTAATGGCTATTTTTAGGAGCTACTTTGATAAGATTAAGATTTGAATTGCAAACGAAGTGAGTGAATTAATTTGTTTTTCGTATTTTACTTTATGGATGAGTTTTAAAACTCCTGTTGTGTTTAGTGAATTTTTTAAAAGAAATGATTTTTCCTATTCTATGTACTTATACGCTTTTCCAATTCAGCAAATGTTTATTTATAAAAATCCAACTATCACCCCTGTCGCCTTGATGTTTTTAACTGCCATGGCTCTAATCCCGTGTTGTTGGTTCTCATAGAATGTTGTAGAAAAACCTGCATTAAAATTAAAAAAATTGTTTTGAGACTTACAGTTCAGCTTTCAGTGTTCAACCCTTTGCCAATTGCTTGATCCAATTAATCCTTTAAATTTGATAATAATAAAAAGTTATGGACATAGAGTTAAATAAAAACGAAGACGCCAATAAGCTAGGTTGGAGTAAGATAAATACTTTATTAAATGAGATAGAGGAAGGCGGCGGTAAAAAAGCAATTCAAAAACAAAAGGATCGCGGCAAACTTACTGCAAGAGAACGCATCGGATATCTGCTGGATAAAGAAACACCATTTATCGAAATTGGCGCCTTTGCGGGTTATGGCATGTATCAGGAACATGGCGGCTGTCCTGCAGGAGGTGTTGTAGCTGGAGTTGGTTATGTAAGCGGTAAGCAATGCGTCATCGTTGCCAACGATCAAACGGTGAAGGCCGGAGCCTGGTTTCCTATTACGGGCAAAAAGAATCTTCGTATGCAGGAGATCGCGATGGAGAACCATCTTCCAGTAATTTACCTGGTAGACAGTGCCGGCGTTTTTCTTCCCATGCAAGACGAAATTTTTCCTGATAAAGAACATTTTGGGCGAATCTTCCGAAACAATGCGAAAATGAGTGCAATGGGAATTACACAAATTGCGGCGGTCATGGGGCCATGCGTAGCTGGTGGAGCTTATTTGCCCATCATGAGCGACGAAACATTAATGGTAGAGGGCAATGGTTCTATTTACCTTGCCGGGCCTTATCTCGTAAAAGCAGCAATCGGAGAAATTACAGATAGTGAAACATTGGGTGGCGCGAACACCCATACCCAGATAAGCGGAATAGCAGATTATAAGTTTAAGACGGAAGAAGAGTGCCTTGACTGTATAAAAATGATTGTTTCAAAAATCGGCGATTTTCCTAAAGCGGGTTTCAATCGCCAAAAATCCGTAGCTCCGTCAAAAGAGCCAAATGACATCTATAGTTTTTTCCCTGAAGGAAATGCGAAACCTTACGACATGCACGAGATCATTGACAGAATTATGGACGCTTCATCCTTTATTGAATTTAAAGAAGAATATGGCAAAACCCTCATCTGTGGCTACGCCCGGATAGATGGTTGGGCCGTAGGCATTGTAGCTAATCAAAGGCTAAATATCAAAAATAAAAAAGGCGAGTTACAAATGGGCGGCGTCATTTATAATGATAGCGCAGATAAGGGCGCACGTTTCATTATGAATTGTAATCAGAAAAAAATACCACTTATTTTCTTCCAGGATATTACAGGCTTTATGGTAGGCAGCCGAAGTGAGCATGCAGGAATCATAAAAGATGGTGCTAAAATGGTAAATGCTGTGGCCAATTCGGTAGTTCCGAAATTGACTTTTATATTGGGTAATTCCTACGGTGCAGGCAATTACGCTATGTGTGGCAAAGCCTACGATCCGCGATTTATTTATGGTTGGCCATCAGCAAAGATAGCTGTGATGGGCGGGGAACAGGCTGCCAAGACTTTATGGCAAATAGAAGAAGCTTCACTAAAAGCACATAAAAAAGAAATTACAAAAGAATACGAACAAAGTTTCCTGAAGAAGATGACTGATAAATATGCGGAACAGACTACAGCGGTTTATGCCGCCGCACGCTTATGGATAGACGCTATTATTGATCCGCTTGAAACCAGGAAAATCATTTCCGAAAATTTATCTGCTGCCAATCATAATCCTGATATTGGTGAATTTAAAACCGGTGTTTTCCAGGTGTGAAAAATTTTGTAACCAAATAAAGACCTTAAAGGAAAATGAACATTTGGTCGTTTTAACTTATCTAATACTCTAATTCTCTCTTAATTATTCTAATGGATAAAAATTCTATCATCGTTTACACAGACGGTTCATCGCGTGGAAACCCTGGCCTGGGTGGATACGGGACCGTTTTGATTTGGGGTACCATCAAAAAAGAACTATCTCAGGGATACCGGCTTACCACCAACAACCGAATGGAATTGATGGCGGTAATCGCGGCGTTGGAAGCGCTAAAGAAAAACGATTTGGAATTGATTGTTTATTCTGACAGCAGCTACGTGGTAAAAGCCGTGATGGAAGGCTGGCTGAACAAATGGGTAAAAACCAATTTTAAAGGAGGGAAAAAAAACAGCGATCTATGGATGAGATATTACGAACTCGCAAAAAGACACAAAGTCCAATTTAAATGGGTAAAAGGTCATGCTGAAAATGTAATGAACAACCGGTGCGACGAACTGGCTACGCAGGCGGCTGACGGCAAAAATTTGCTGGTGGATGAAGGATATGAAAAGGGACTTTAAACACAATTGGAAAGATCTAAAAATTACACGGTTACAGTTACAACCGCAAAATAGAAATATTGCAAAGAAGTCTGTTTACTGTTTTCTTCGGATCAAATATTTCAAATCGAAAATGCAAGTAGTTAGCCATCTTAGGCAGTTTAATTTCACACACCCAAAAAATATTATTCTTATTTTTGCCAAAAATACACGCTCATGAAAATTAACAGGCAGCTTATATTCAGCTTTATTTTATTAATTGTAATTGCTTCCCTTTATCGGATCATGCCCGGACGCCTTTATGGATTTGCACCACAGATAGCCATGGCGATTTTTGGCGGCGCTATTATAAAAGATAAAAAGTTCGCTTTTCTGTTGCCAATTTTAGCAATGTTCGTTTCGGACGCTTTATATCAATTATTATATATAAATGGTGTTGGCAAAATATATGGCTTTTACGATGGGCAGGTATTAAATTATATTTTGTTTGCTGGCCTTACCGTGTTTGGATTTTTTATCAAGGGTTTTGATATAAAAAAAATTGCTGTTGCTTCGTTTGCAGCGCCTACTGCTTATTTTCTGATTTCTAACTTTTTAGTATGGGCCAGTTCCTCTCCACTAGCCGGCCTGGGAAGACCAAAAACTTTCGCAGGATTGATGATGTGCTATGGTGATGGTTTGCCATTTTATCCATGGAGCTTAGCTTCTACATTTATTTTTTCTGCTATCCTATTCGGAAGTTATTATGTTGTGAGGAGAGAAGCAAATGAAAAAGTGTTTATGTAAACATTAAAAATATTAGCCTATCTTTTTCGTCTTATGGCCAACCATAATAATACCGGGCACCTTGGAGAAAAGATGGCCCACGAGTTTCTTTTAAAAAAAGGATTCAAAATACTTCATCAAAACTGGCATCACAGCCATTGGGAAGTGGACTTAATCGCTTCACTGAATGATATCCTGCATTTCATAGAAGTAAAAACGAGAAGAACGCGGAAATTTGGTTTTCCTGAAGATGATGTTACTAAGAAGAAGCTGGAAAACCTGATCAATGCATCCGAAGAGTATCTTGTATTGTTTCCCCAATGGAAAAAAATTCAATTCGATATTTTATCAATAAGTATTCTCAAAAACCAATCTCCGGAATATTTTTTCATTGAAGATGTGTATATTATTCCGTAATCGTTTGGTAATGGAACAAAACAGGAATGATGTTTATTTCTTTGTTTACTGGTAAGATGATACATTTAACATTAAATCTGCCAAAACCATTGCCGTTACAGCTTCTAAAACGACGGGTACCCGTAACGCAATACATAAATCGTGTCTTCCTTTTACAGAAAACGGTTCTACAATACCGCTTTCTACGTTTAGTGTCTTTTGCTCTTTTGGCGTAGATGAAGTTGGCTTTACCACAATGCGAAATACCAATTCATTACCGTTGGTTATCCCCCCAACGATTCCCCCCGCGTTATTGGTAGCAGTAGTTCCGTCCGGATTTATAATAGAATCGTTGTGCTCAATTCCGAACATTTTCGCTGCGGCAAATCCAGCGCCAAATTCAATGCCTTTTACGGCAGGAATTGAAAACACCGCATGGCTAATTAAAGATTCCACCGAATCGAAAAAAGGCTCTCCAAGCCCGATCGGTAAATTAGAAACTTTACATTCTACAATACCTCCGATAGAATCTTTGGCATCCACCGCTTTTTGTAAACCTTTCTCAAGATCCTTTTCACCCCCAATTTCTAAAATAGTCGCGTTGATATTAATTTTTTTATTCTCAGAAAATGATTCAATAATCTTTTTTGCAATCACGCCCGCGGCAACCAAAGCTACCGTCAGCCTTCCGCTAAAATGTCCCCCACCACGAAAATCTTCAAAGCCTTTGTATTTTTTATGCGCCACAAAATCCGCATGCCCCGGTCTCGGCACAGCTCTTAATTTTTCATAGTCTGCACTCCGTGTGTTGCTGTTTTTGAATAAAATGGTGATAGGGGAGCCCGCGCTTTTTTCTTTAAAGACTCCGCTGATTATTTCAGGGATATCATCTTCTTTTCTTGGTGTGGTACCTTTGGCTCCGGGTTTTCTTCTTTCAATATCTTGTTTAAAATCTTCAGGAGTAATATCTATTCCCGGAGGACATCCATCAATTATTAAACCCACATATTCGCCATGCGATTGCCCAAAAATCTGTACACTGAAATTTTTTCCAAATGAATTCATACTTCTTTTTATAGAATTTTCAAATAACTATAACACCTAACCATTAACTCATATGTGATTGCTATGCACTACTATCAATATCCATATTCCCGCAAATGTATTTCATTATCCCGCCACTTTGGACGCACTTTTACAAACAACTCAAGAAAGACTTTTCTTCCGATAAATTCTTCGATATCCTTCCTTGCAAGGGTTCCTAATTTTTTGATCATTTGCCCTTGATGTCCCAATACGATTCCTTTTTGAGTTTCTCTTTGCAAAATGATATCAGCCGAAATTTTCGTGAGCGTTGTCTTCTCCTTAAACTCCTGCACTAAAACAGTCGAATGGTAGGGGATCTCATCCTGAAACAGAAGAAAAATCTTTTCCCTGATCAATTCGCCGACAAAAAATTTAATCGGAAGATCGCTCAGGTTATCATCCGTATAAAATGGTTCGCCTTCGGGAACCAGTGCAACAATGTGGTCTATCAATTCCTGTACACGGGTATTTTTTAAAGCAGATATCGCGATCACTTCTTTGCAATACTTTTTTTCAGAAAAAAACAAAACAGCTTTGTCAATTATTTCTTGGTTTGCTGTATCAATTTTATTGAGTATTACAATTGCCGGAACTTTTAACGAGAGATTAGAAAATATTTCATCCACCTCTTTTAAATCATCTTTTATGTCGGTAATAAGTAACGCGACATCCGCATCTTCCAGGCTGCCTTTTACAGCCTGCATCATTTTTTCATGAAGTTTATATTTCGGTTCGATAATGCCGGGCGTGTCAGAAAAAATAATTTGATAATTTTTATCGTTTAAAATTCCTTTGATGCGATGTCGTGTGGTTTGTACTTTGGGCGAAACGATTGCCAACTTTTCGCCCATAATAGCGTTGAGCAGAGTGCTTTTGCCTGCATTGGGCTTCCCAAAAATGTTTACAAATCCTGATTTCATAATTGCTGCGAAATTAATTCTTTGAAAATTAAGTTAAACAAATTGATGGATCGCATGGTTAGCTAAATCATGGCTTTTTCAATTAATCACTAATAGAAACATCAGGTAAAAAGTATTTATACGATAACCATTCTGCGTTAATCTACTATTTTTACCGTAAATACATTGATTTAAAAATTGAGAATAAACGCGCTTGTCAATGATTTGGTGATCCATATCTTTGTTCCAGAAGTTGATTGATGTTAAAACAAACATTAATCATGAATTGAATCCAAATCCGTTGAAAAATTATTCCGATAAATATCGGCCCCATAATCCGGGAAAAACCAACTAAAATCTGATATCAGTCAACTTCTATTTTTGTTTGAATTTGTACCTTTCGAAAATAATAATCCTCTGTGAAAACCAGGCTGCAATGCCAAAAAAAGTTTAAACCTGAAAAACCATTACCCCAGGATTAAATTATTAAAAAACTTCCGTCTTAATAGGGCGGAAGTTTTTTTATGAAATCTCTTAAATAGACCTTATTCCTTGATTATCAGTCTAGAATACTTATCTATTCAAATTAAATAACAAAATTGAAATTCAATTGATTAAAACCTCCTTTTGAATATCGGATAAATTAATCGTCCCTCAAAAATAGAATTTAACTCAAATTCTTAAGGCAAGGTTTTTAGGTTATCGGCTAATTAATTAGTCACGGGATTGTTTCCCCCATCCCCATCTTAAAAAATCAGGGAAAGCCCTGGCCCAGGTAGCCACATCGTGATGACCATCTTTTAACTCTTTGTAGCAAATATCAGTTTTAGGATTGTAGCCTTTCTTCGTCAGTTCATTAATGAGCGAAAGTGTATCGTCAATAGAATCTATAATTCCGTTTTTATTCCTGTCGGCAAGTTCATCGAGTGTGCCTGTTTCAAAATAGAATTTCAGCCATGAATAGTACTGTCCATTTTTTATTTCGTTGTGCATGATACGGTGATCATCTTCTGTAAATTCCGGATCGTCCTGTGAAACACTGCGCCACCAAAACGAGCCGCTGAACGCGCCCACTTTCAAAAACTCATCAGCGTGATTCCAAACTGTATCTAAAGCACTCAAGCCGCCAAGAGAAAAACCACAAAATGACTTGTCTTTGAAAGATTTTATATCGAGTTCTCTTTTGATAAACGGAAGTAATTCCTCGAAAATAAACCGTTGGTATAAGCCTGATTTTGTACCGCGGCCTTTGTAATCCAGTGTGCTGGCGGTACCGTATTCATCTCTTCTATCATCACCGCAATGGATTCCGACGCAGACTAAAGGCTCGGTTTCGCCCGAAAGTGCGTCAAGAATTTCTTCAAATTTCATGGTGCGAAGATCCTGACCGTCGTTAATTAAAAGCAAACTGACTTGCTGTAGATTAATATCGGCTGACGAAAAATAGAAATCTAATATTACGTCCCTGTGCAGAAACACTGACGTGATGGTTTTAGATTTGGTAATGGTAGCAGGCAGTTTGTCTATTTGCATATTCGTCTTCAAAAATAAGAAAATAAAATACTAAATGCCACATTCGATATATTTTGAAAACCACCAAAAAAAATAAATACGATCAATCCAATTCACACTGGTAAATGTGTCATAAATCCGTAACATCAAGAATGACGGCTGACATAAAAGAAAATGTCTTACTATATGGCTCCGGCTTTTATTTGTAATCGTCAAATGTCAATATTTATTAATGAACCTAACACGAACTAATTACAAAATTAATTTTGATAAATTAGCTTTGATAAAATACATTTAGACAGCGAAAGCAGTCTGCTTCCGTTTTATTCTTCAACTTTAAAACAGTCACTATGAAAAAGATCGGCATTTTATTCGGCAAAGAAAGAAGTTTTCCAGACGCTTTTATTGAAAGAGTAAACCAAAAAAATATAGACGGAATCACGGCCGAGCCGGTGCATATTGATAAAGTGATTCAGGGAGATAGCAGCGGATATGCCGTAATTATTGATCGTATTTCGCAGGACGTTCCTTTTTACAGGGCTTATTTGAAAAACGCTGCCCTTTGTGGAGCAGCAGTTATCAACAATCCATTTTGGTGGAGCGCAGATGAGAAATTTTTCAATAACTGCCTGATGACCAAAATAAATGTGCCCGTTCCCAAAACAGTTATTATTCCTTCAAGTTCGCTTCCTGTTGACACTACCGACCAGTCATTTTCAAATCTGGCTTACCCTTTGGATTGGGAAAGTATTTTTAATTATATCGGTTTTCCGGCCTATATGAAACCGCATGCCGGCGGTGGTTGGAAAAGTGTGTATAAAGTAACGGGTATCGACGATTTTTTTACGAAACATGGAGAAACGGGGGAACTGATTATGATGTTGCAAGAAGAAATTATATTTGATGAATATTATCGGTGTTACTGCATCGGAGGAGATAATGTGCGCATTATGCCTTACGAACCGCGCAATCCGCATCACCTTCGTTATGTTGCAGATTTTAAACCCGATCAGCAACGATTAGAGTTAATGACTGATACCGTTAAACGGATTTGCAAATATCTCGGATACGATTTCAATACCGTGGAATTAGCGCTTCGCGATGGCATTCCTTATGCAATTGATTTCTGTAACCCTGCTCCGGATGCGGAACTTAACAGTGTAGGCCAGGGAAATTTTGATTGGGTAGTAGAGGCAGCGGCTAATTTTGCTATTAATAAAGCTCAAAACCAGGAGGACGGAAAAGATAATTTGACATGGGGAGAGTATGTAAAACTGAGCGCGGAAGGTAAAGGCTTGATTAGCTGATATGCTAATGTGCTAATTCACTAATGTGCCAATATGAAAATGTGAAAACACTCTAATTTGCCAAGGAGGAAAAATGAAATTTGACATATACAAATGCAGTAAACGAATAAGTTATGCAAATTTCTAATTAAGTAATTAACGAATAAACAAATTAAACAATCAGCTAATCGGCTAATCAGCAGATCAGCAAATTAATCAGACAATATATGGCTGCTATTTCATTTAAACATTTTACGCTGGGTATAGAGGAAGAGTATATGGTACTTGATCCGAAGACCCGCGAGCTAAAAAGCCATGAGCAACGGATAGTGCAGGAAGGTGAAAAGATATTAAAGGATAAAGTGAAAGCTGAAATGCACCAGGCTGTGGTGGAAGTAGGAACCGACATTTGCGAGGATATTGATGAGGCATTTGTAGATGTGGCTACCCTAAGAAAAACGATAAGTGGAATTGCCGGTGATCTTGGATTGATGGTCGGCGCTTCAGGAACTCATCCTTTCAGCCACTGGGAGCGCCAGTTGATTACTGACCAGGTACGCTACAATGATATCGTAAAAGAATTACAGGAAGCCGCGAGGAGCAATTTAATATTTGGGTTGCATGTACATGTAGGGATGGAAACCCGGGAAATGGCCATTCATATAGCGAATTCCGCCAGGTATTTTTTACCACATATTTATGCATTGAGTACTAATTCACCTTTCTGGGAAGGCAGGCAAACCGGATATAAATCTTACCGAACCAAAGTGTTTGACAAGTTTCCACGGACAGGCATACCCGATTTTTTTGAGAGTATAGAAGCCTATGATAATTATGTAAAAATGTTGGTGAAAACGAACTGTATAGACAATGCAAAAAAGATTTGGTGGGATCTGAGAGTGCATCCTTTCTTCAATACAGTTGAATTCAGAATTTGTGATGTACCACTAACTGTACATGAAACCATCACGATAGCAGCCCTTTTCCAGGGGATTTGCGCCAAGCTCTATAAACTTCGCCTGGAAAATCTAAATTTCATAACTTATCCCCGAGCCCTCATCAATGAGAACAAATGGCGCGCAAGCCGCTATGGCATTGAAGGCAGTATGGTAGATTTTGGCAAAGAGATGGAGGTGAATACACGGGTACTTATTTATGAATTACTCGATTTTATCGATGATGTAGCCGGGCCACTTGGTATCAAAAATGCCATTGGCAACGTCAACAGGATTCTTGAAGTGGGCACTGGCGCCGACCGTCAATTAAAAGTTTTTGAAGAAACGCAAAACATAACATCAGTCGTGGATTATATTCAAAGCCAGTTTTTGGATGGAATATAATTTCATTTCTTTATGAGACAGTAAACAAAGAAAAAGGGCAGATTTGTATTTGAATTTGCATCGTACATTGCACCTGCATGAAATATTACATCATAGCCGGCGAAGCTTCCGGCGATTTACATGGAAGTAATTTAATAAAGGAACTTAAACAATTGGATTCGCGTGCAGATATCCGTTGTTGGGGCGGTGATAAAATGCAGGCCACAGGAGCCACTCTGGTTAAGCATTACAAAGAACTTGCTTTTATGGGATTCATCGAGGTGGTAAAAAATCTTCCCGCTATTTTAAAGAATATTCAATTTTGCAAAAGCAATATTTCTTCTTTTAATCCTGACATAATAATTTTTATTGACTATCCCGGATTCAATTTGCGAATAGCAAAATGGGCTAGAGAAAATCATTTCAAAACTGTTTTTTATATTTCCCCGCAAGTGTGGGCGTGGAAAGAAAGCAGGGTAAAAAGTATTAAACGCGATATTGATAAAATGATCGTCATTCTTCCTTTTGAAAAGGAATTTTACAAAAAATGGAATTACGAGGTGGAATATGTGGGACACCCATTAGTTGAAGAGATCGAAAATTTTAAAAAGAATCATCCCGAAATAAAACGATCAGAGAAAACGATTGCTCTTTTGCCAGGTAGCCGCAAACAGGAGATAAAAGCCAAACTTCCGGTAATGCTTTCCGCTACCAAAAACTTTCCGGATTACCTATTTTTCATTGCCAAAGCTCCTTCAATTGAAGATGAGTTTTATGACAGCTTTATAAAAGAGTATGCCAATGTAAAGATGATCGCAAACGACACCTATTCGCTGCTGATGAAGTCTGGTGCGGCTTTGGTGACTTCGGGTACTGCCACATTGGAAACCGCTTTATTCGGCGTTCCTGAAGTGGTTTGTTACAAAGCCGGCAATATGTCTTACCAGATTGCAAAGCGGCTGGTGAAGTTGAAGTTCATTTGCCTGGTTAATTTAATTATGAACCGGGAAGTAGTAAAAGAATTAATTCAACATGATCTTACCCCTGAAAAAATCACGATCGAACTAAACAAGATTTTGTTGGATTCCTCAAAACAACAACAATTAAAAGAAGATTACTTGCAGCTAAAACAACTGCTGTCTGAAGGAGGCGATGCATCTAAAAATGCCGCGAAGAGTATTTATTATTTTATAGAATAAAGCAGATAGGTCGTGATGAATTGAATAGTATTTGTTTTAAGCTAATAATATTAGTATATTTGAGCTAAAATTATTAGCCATGTTTACAGGAATGAGTTTAATAGAATTTACAAAAAAGTTTCAG
>DATCFI010000304.1:0-14161 GCA_036509585.1 Hanamia sp.
GGAAGTACTTCTATTATATGTAGCTCTTTAACAGGATCTCCTAACTGGACAGGGGCAAGTGTAGTTACAAAGAAAAACCGCTATACATTAGAAATAGGTACTATCACTGGTCAGTCGGGTGGCCAACTTACATATACGGATCCTGCACTCGCTAGTCCAACAGACGGTTTTGGATTATTCATTCAGAATGATATAAGAACTTTAGATACCGCTAATGAATGGTATTATAATCCGAAAACAGGAAAGATAGATATATATAGTACAAGTTCACCAACAAATGTTCAGGTTGCAACCGTGCAGAATCTTATGGTTGCTGCATCGGGGGTATCATATATATCTGTTATGAATCTTTCTTTCATTGGTTCTAATTCAGATGCTTTAAATTTTAATAACAATGGTAATAATAACAATAACCATATTACGGTAGAAAATTGCAGTATATCCAAAGCAGGAATAGATGGTATTTCTGCAGGCGGATCATATACAAATATAGAGAATAATACCTTAACTGATATTAATAATACTGCATTGAATTTATGTTCTTCTAATGCTTCTGTGATAAATAACACATTAAAAAGAGTTGGTCTTATACCGGGGATGACACAAACAAACAGCGTTGGAAGTTTGTGTGCTACCGGTCCTAATTCATTAATACAATATAATAGCATTGATAGTTCAGGGTATATTGGTATTAGATTTAGAGGGATGAATACGATTGTTAAAAATAATTTTCTCAACCATTCCTGTTTGATTAAGGATGATGGTGGAGGTATTTACACATGGGGTACAGAAACAGGGCGCCAAATAACCGGGAATATTGTATTAAATTCAATTGGAAATTCATATGGGACTAATCAGCCAACCAATTTTCTTGCACATGGAATCCAATTAGATGGCGGAACTCAATTTGTGACTGTTTCTGGTAATACATTTTCGGGGTGTCGAGGAGCAGGAATATTCGTTCAACAATCTACTAATATTATTATCAATGGAAATACTGCGTATAATAACGGTTTTCCGGGTAATTGGATGGCGGGAGCAATAATGTTTCAATATACTGCGAGTGCTCCGATACGAAATATCACCCTTAAAAATAATATATTCTTTGCAGAAACATTGAAGCAATTAGCACTTTTTTACTATACACCTTCAACAAATGCAAATGATTTGCTACAATTCGGTACTGGAGATAGCAATTATTACGCAAGGCCTTTGGATAATAATAGTATAATTTTTACTCAAACGGGGTTAGGTAACAAATATTATAACCTTAATACCTGGAAATCATATATAGGCCAGGATACTCATTCAAACGGATCACCGAAATCAATTACTTCACCGGACAGTTTACTTTTTGAATATAATGCTTCAACTTCAAGTACAAAAATTTCATTAAATGCGAATTACATAGATGTTACCGGTAAATCCTATAACGGAACAATTACACTGGCCCCTTATACATCAGCAGTTCTAATAAAAAATGGGCCTGCAACTGCTGCTCAGAGTTCGTGGACTGCCAGTGCAGGACCCAATCAAACGATTACGCTTCCGGTCAGTACTACGACCCTTACAGGAAGTAGCAGTAACGCAAGCACCTATATCAGCTCTTATGTATGGACGAAAATATCAGGCCCGTCAGGTGGCGTTGTTACAAATTACTCTTTAAAAACAATTACTTTAACGGGGTTGGTTCAGGGAGTGTATAATTATCAAGTAGTGATAACAGATAATACTGGTGTGTCTTCAACAGCCAATGTAAGTGTTACGGTGAATGCTGCCCAGAGTTCGTGGACAGCTAGTGCAGGGCCCAATCAAACGATTACGCTTCCGGTCAGTACTACGACCCTTACAGGAAGTAGCAGTAACGCAAGCACCTATATCAGTTCTTATGTATGGACGAAAATATCAGGCCCGTCAGGTGGTGTTGTTACAAATTACTCTTTAAAAACAATTACTTTAACGGGGTTGGTTCAGGGAGTGTATAATTATCAAGTAGTGATAACAGATAATACTGGTGTGTCTTCAACAGCCAATGTAAGTGTTACGGTGAATGCCGCTCTTGGTTCAGCCTCAAATTTGGGCGCCAATGCCTCTGATTCGATAAATATCAATTACAGGGCTGATTCTATTCTTTCCGTTAATTCAGCTAACCCATCCTTGTCTCTGAACGGAATTCAGATGTCAAATTTATTAAAAGTTTACCCTAATCCTGTCGCGAATGTCACTACGCTTGAAATAAATATCCCCATCCCGAACATAGATGTAATGATGACTATTACAGATATGAACGGCTCTACGGTTTACAAAAAGAAAATTAATTCTGGATATGGATTGGTAAGTGAGCAAATAGATATGTCGCGTTTTCAAGAAGGTGTTTACGTGTTGAGTGTCATTTTGAATGGTCAAATAATAAAGAGTTTGAAAGTGGTTAAATTAGCGATAAATTGAAAAACTGTGGATGGATAGATGCTCATTCAGTATTAGCACCGCAATCGATAACATCCACTGACAATTTGCGATTTGAATACAATGCCACTAAATCGGCTGTAACTATTCCATTTCCTTATAAATATATTGATATAAAAGGAGTATTTCTTTACCCTTATTGCCACCCAACCTATGAAACGGGTGTAAGACGAATTTATAATCCTATATCTAATAGCTATCCAATATGCTAAACAGAACACCTATGAAAATGCAATTGTTATTATCATTTATTCTATTTGGTTTAACAGCGAATGCCAAAACCTATTACATTTCTAATTCCGGCAATGATGGCAATTCAGGTACGGATCCTTCAACAGCATGGCAAACAATTAATAAAGTAAATTCTTTTGGGAGTTTTGCTCCCGGAGATAGTATATTGTTTAACAGAGGGGATACTTTTTATGGGAGTATTTCTATTTCAAATTCAGGTTCATTGGGGAACCCAATAACCTTTGGTGCTTATGGTTCAGGAGCCAATCCAGTTATAACAGGATTCACTACTGTGAGTGCTTGGACAAATTTAGGTAGCAATATTTGGGAAAGCACTTTATCAGTTTCAACGCTACCAAGTTGTAACATGGTAAAGATAAATGGTGTAAATACACCTATGGGAAGATATCCAAATGCGGGTTATTTGCCTTTTCAATCGGATAATAACAGTAGTTATATTACAAGCAGTTCTTTGACAGGTACGCCTAATTGGACAGGGGCAGATGTAGTTATAAAGAAAGATAGATGGACATTAGAAATAGGTAATATTACAAGTCAGTCTGGAGGAACACTTAACTATACTTGTCCAAATCTTGCATCAATAACAACTGGCACCGGGTTCTTTATTCAGAATGATATAAGAACTTTAGATACCGCTAATGAATGGTATTATAATCCGAAAACAGGAAAGATAGATATATATAGTACAAATTCACCAACAAATGTTCAGGTTGCAACCGTGCAGAATCTTATGGTTGCTGCATCGGGGGTATCATATATATCTGTTATGAATCTTTCTTTCATTGGTTCTAATTCAGATGCTTTAAATTTTAATAATAATGATAATAGTAATAATTATTATTATACAGTAACAAATTGTAATATTTCATTTGCAGGTAGAAATGGAATAACTGCATGGGAGCATTCAGACATTGAAAATAATAATATAAATAATATTAATAATACGGGGTTAGATGGTAGTGGAAATTCTACTACTTTAAATAATTCTTTTAAAGATGTTGGGCTTTTGCCAGGAATGACACAAACATACAGCATTGGCACTTTGTGTATTGTCGGTGATAATGCATTAATTCAATACAATAGCATTGATAGTTCAGGATATATTGGTATCAGGTTTAAAGGAAACAATATTAAGGTCAGAAATAATTTTGTTAATCATTCCTGTTTGATTAAAGATGATGGTGGAGGTATTTACACCTGGGGGGTTCCCGGAGATGGCTCAATTGGAAGAGAGATCACCGGTAATATTGTATTAAACTCAATTGGAACATCGGCAGGAACGAATGACCAGGCTGATACACTTGCCCATGGAATCTATTTAGATGCTTATAGTGTAAACGTTCTTATATCCGGCAACACGGTTTCGGGATGTAGTAGTTCCGGACTGCTTATTTCAAATAACCAAAATATAACAATAACCAATAACACTGCTTATAATAATTCAAAGAGTGTCACTTTTGCAAAAGGAGAAATACAACTACAATATATATGCTGCCTTTTAGAAAGGAACATCACCATGAAAAATAATATGTTCATTGCGAAAACTCCCGCTAAACCAGCAATGTTTTGCTACACTGTTAACAATGACATTAATTCATTTTTTAGTACTTCTGATAGCAATTATTTTGCAAGACCAATTAACGATAATACTGTTATTACACTTCAGGCCAACTCAGGCACTACTAATACTATTTCACAATGGAAAACTTTTTCATCTCAGGATGCCCACTCTTCAGGTTCCCCTAAACCAATAACTTCAACCGATAGCTTAACTTTCTTATATAATGCAACTACTTCGCCTGTTACGACACCCCTTCCCTATAAATATATTGATATAAAAGGAACAAGTTATAAAGGTTCCATAACATTGCAACCTTATACAAGTGCTGTATTGATTCAAAATGGAAGTGTAGCAGGTATAATTGCGGCACCTTTTGTAAATGCCGGCAAAGATCAGACTATACAACTTCCTCTAAATAGTATTAATCTATCTGGCATTGCAACAGATACTGTTGGAAAAATATCTACTTATCAATGGACAAAAATATCAGGACCGTCAGCATATAATATTGTAAACCCGGATTCTGCTGCTACTACTGTTTCCGGATTAGCACAGGGAGTTTACAACTTCCAACTAACTGTAACTGATAATAATGGAGCAATAGGGACATCCACGGTACAGATTACTGTGATTGCCCCAGCCAACATACCACCTACATCCAATGCAGGCCCGAATCAAACAATAACCTTACCAATAAATAATGTAAATTTATCAGGAAGTGGAAGCGATTCAGTCGGAATAATTGATACCTATCAATGGACAAAAATTTCAGGACCTTCAGCGTATAATATTGTAAGCCCGGATTCTTCATCAACCAATGTTTCAGGATTGACGCAAGGTATTTATACTTTCCAATTAACTGTAGCCAATAATTATGGAGCTATAGGCACAGCCACTGTACAGATTACAGTTGATTCAGTCGCAAACATACCCCCTACTGCCAATGCAGGTACAAATCAAACGATAACCTTACCAACGAACACCGTGAGTTTATCAGGAAGCGGTAGTGAAACAGATGGAACTATTTCATACTATCAGTGGCAAATGATCTCAGGTCCTTCAACTTACAACTTTGTAAACTCCTCCTCTTCTGTAACTCAAGTTACAGGATTATCACAAGGAGTTTATACTTTTCAATTAACTGTGACGGATAATAATGGAGCCACAGGTACGGCTACTGTACAGATTACAGTGAATGCCGCGACGAATATACCACCTACTGCTAATGCAGGCTCAAATCAAACAATAACTCTGCCTACAAATAGCATAAGTTTATCAGGAAGCGGAAGTGACGCAGACGGAACAATTTCCTCATATCAATGGACAAAAATTTCAGGGCCGTCCGGGTATGATATATTAAGCCCAAATTCGGCATCAACGAATGTTTCAGAACTGACACAGGGTGTGTATCAATTCCAACTAACTGTAACCGATAATGATGGAGCTATAGGAACAGCCTCTGTTCAAGTGATTGTAAGCCCCGCAGTCGATATAGCTCCAATTGCAGATGCAGGTTCAGACATAAGCATAAATCTGCCAGCAAACAGTGAAAGTTTAACCGGAAGTGGTACTGATGAAGACGGAACAATTACATCATATCAATGGACTAAAATTTCAGGGCCTGCTGCCAATAATATAGTCAATCCGGGCTCAGCTTCAACCATCGTATCAGGCCTGGTGCAGGGAGTGTATCAATTTCAACTAACTGTAACAGACAACAATGGACAGAAAGGTACCGCTTCTGTACAAGTAGCTGTAAATGCCACTCCTAATATACCCCCAACAGCCAATGCAGGCTCAAATCAATCAATAACATTACCAACTAACAGCATAAATTTATCAGGAAGCGGCATTGATGCTGATGGAACAATTGCCTCTTATCAGTGGACAGAGATCTCTGGTCCATCAAGTCCTAACATTGTTAATTCATCCTCTCCGGTAACCGTTGTTTCTAGCCTGGTACAGGGAGTTTATCAATTTCAATTGACCGTGACTGATAATGATGGAGCTATAGGTATTGCCACTACACAGGTTACGGTAAATCCTTCTCCCAACGTACCTCCGACAGCCAATGCAGGAACGAATCAAACGATAACTTTACCAACAAACAGTGTAAGTTTATCAGGAAGTGGTAATGATACCGATGGAACAATCTCCTCATATCAATGGACAGAAATATCGGGCCCATCTGCATATAATGTTGTAAACCCAACATCCGCAGCTACAAATGTTACAGGACTAGTTCAAGGAGTTTATCAATTTCAACTAACGGTGACTGATAATGAAGGGGCGAAAGGAACATCTATTGTTCAGGTGCAGGTAAATGCTGCAGTCAACCTACCCCCAACAGCTAATGCAGGACCGTTTCAAACCATAACATTGCCAACAAACAGTGTAAATTTATCAGGAAGCGGCAATGACCCGGATGGAACAATTGTTTCTTATCAATGGACAAAAATATCGGGCCCCTCAGAATATAATATTGTAAATCCTTCCACCCCGGCAACTGGTGTTTCCAATCTTGTTCAAGGAGTATATCATTTCCAGCTTAAGGTAACCGATAACAATAGCGCTATAGGCACAGCCACGGTTCAGATTACAGTAAATGCCGCTGCTAATATACCTCCTACTGCAAATGCAGGAGCCAATCAAACGATAACGTTACCTGCAAATACTATAAGTTTGGCTGGGAGTGGTAGTGATGCAGATGGAAAGATAACCTCCTATCAATGGACTAAAATTTCAGGCCCATCAACGTATAATATTGTCAATTCATACTCACCTGTAACTGATGTTTCAGGCTTAGTGCAGGGAATATATCATTTTCAGCTTACTGTAACTGATAATAATGGAGCTATAGGTACATCCAGGGTACAGATTACTGTGAATGCTGCAGTTAACGTACCACCTACTGCCAATGCAGGCTCGAATCAATCAATAACCTTGCCTACAAATAGCGTAAGTTTATCAGGAAGCGGAAGTGACACAGATGGAAGTATTGCTGCATATCAATGGACAAAAATTTCAGGGCCTTCAGCGTATAATATTGTAAGCCCAGATTCTGCTGCTACCAATGTTTCTGGATTAGCACAGGGAGTTTACATCTTTCAACTAATCGTAACTGATAATAATGGAGCCATAGGCACATCCACGGTACAGATTACTGTGAATGCCGCTGCGAACCTAACACCTATTGCTAATGCAGGCTCAAATCAAACAATAACGTTGCCTACAAACAGCATAAATTTATCAGGAAGCGGTAGTGATGCAGACGGAACTATTTCCACTTTTAAATGGACAAAAATCTCAGGGCCTTCAAACTATAATATTGTAAATCCATCTTCACCGGTAACTGTCGTTTCTGGCCTGGTACAGGGAGTTTATAATTTTCAGTTAACAGTAACTGATAACTTGGGCGTTACGGGAACCGCCACCATACAGGTAACTGTAAGTGAAGGAATAAATACAGCCCTTTCAACCCCAAATACAGCTCCGATTGCCAATGCAGGTAATGATACAACTATTATTTATCCGGATAATTCTATTACTTTAAATGGTAGCGGGGCAGACGCGGATGGAAATGTTGTTAGTTATTTGTGGAATCAGGTATCAGGGCCCTCAGGTAGTACGATTTTCCCGAATAATACTGCGTCCACCAATATCAGCAATCTTGTTGAAGGAAATTATGAATTTGAATTAACAGTTACTGATGATAAAGGGTTCATTGGAAAAGATACAGTAAATGTTATAGTTGCTGCAGGAAGATTTGCAAGAGAGTCAAACAGTATAAAGGTTTATCCAAACCCCGTAAAAGATATCGCAAATTTGGTGATCAATACTGCACAGACGAATACCGATATAATAATTGCAATGACTGATTTGACAGGAAAATCAGTTTATAGAGAAGAATTCGTATCGTCAACAAATAGTGTAACAAAGCAAATAAATATGAGTGGCCTTATAAAGGGAACTTATATAATTACTTTATATTTTAACGGGATCGAATTTCAATCCATAGAAGTAATTAGAATGTAAAAAACAGTTTTATGGAATAATATACACAATCTAGCAGGCTGTAGAATTGGTATAATACTGAAAAATAGTTGGTAAATTCTTTTGAAACTATTGTTAAAAATATTACATGTTCAGTTGCATAATTGGGATGAAAAGAATAAGGATTTCGTAAATGGAAAAACGATCAATGAGATAACTCTAAATGAGATTTTTTACCATAAAGCATACCAATGATGAATGAAAAAGGCGACCTTTTGGGCCGCCTACATTATTGTTTATGCACTAAATTATTGTTCGCAAACTCTTACGCCAGTAGGCTTGTTACCCTTCATTTGGTAAATCAAAAATCCTATTATTTCATAAGCAAAAAAGCATCATTTTTGGCCACATTACCATTAATTTTTAATTAAAAGTACGATATTGATATAATTCAAAAGGTAAAATTCTGGATTCTTCATTCTCGAAATCATTTTTTTTCGAAACTCATTATACGTAGAGGTCTTTCTTTTCCCCATCCATAAATTAGTGTATCTAAAGTGATTTTATAATGCTCATCAATATAGTCCGCAACTAATTTTCTATGCATATTTACCAAACTTTCAAAATCTGTAGTATCTGATATCATTATATAAGAATTTGTAGAAGATTTGACATTTTCGATAGATTGTTTAAGTTCATTAGTATCTTGAATATTTATAAGAAAACTAGAATCAAATTTTACCGGGAAAGGAATAGGGAAAATTTTATTTTTTCCTTTATAATATAGAATGAAGGGCATTGCAATGGCCGGCCTGTAAATTAAAATGGGCTGCCCCGGTCGCGAAATATTCTGAACATATTTCGCGATGTATTTGTAGTCATACGTTTTTACAGGATGACAATAGTTTATTATTAAAAGTGTAAGAAAAAAAATAGAAACTGAACTATAAATTAATCTTCTGTTATTGGTATTAAAAATATTAAATATTGTATAAAGCAAAATAAATAATGGGAAAACAACAACCATATATTTAATATCAAAACCAATATCTGTAACATATACGCCCAGGAAAAAAAGAATAATCATGGTAAAAACCATCAATAAAATGATTTTTATTTTTTTTAAATAGAGGTTAGCGCTTTTTAAATTGGATCTATACAATTTAAGTAATGCGCATATAAATATAACTAAGAAAATCAATCTTATAGGTCGGTTTATCCATACTTCAGGTATCATGTTGATAGCAAGCATCAGGCTTTGAGGTGTATGGCCTATATTAAAAATTCTGATGAGAGAAAACTCAGCAAATTTATGGGTTTGATGCATTTGGATCTGTCCTCGCAAATAAATAAGGTTGGGCAAAAACAAAATGCAAACCGGAATTAGGAATAAACTGAAAATTAAAAAAGGTTTCCATCCCTTAAAGATCAATATTGACAAGGCACACGCAACAATAAGAAAAAGAAAAAAATATTGAGTATATATACCTAAAATAGACAGAATAAGAAAATAGTATAAAAATTTGTTTTTATTTTCAAAATAATACCTAAAGAAAAAATAGATAGATACAGTAGATAGTAGTATCAGGAATGCATAAGTACGCATTTCAAGTGCAGCCCATACTGTAAAGGGATTTAGAAGGAAAATAATCAACAGCCATTTGGAACATTCTATTCCTGAAAAATACTGCACTAAACGATAAAAGACAAATGCTGATAAGCAAATACAAATCAATGAAAATAATTTTGCAAAAAAAATACCGGCGTATAAATGCCGCCATAAAGAAAGTAATATAAAATAGAAAGGAGGTTGTCCTTCAAAATTATAAGATTGCTTTATAACGCCAGCTAGATCGCGGGAGGTAGTATTGAGTGTATAAGTTTCATCTTCTGAAATATTTATTTTATAGGATAAATAAACCATTAGGAATGTATATACTATTAAAAACCCAAAGAATATTATATTCTTTATCCTGTTTTCATTTGCTCTTTTGTTAAAAATTTCCATTATTTATGAGTCTTTATAATCTTTTATTGTTTATTTTCCTCCTGTTTTTTCAATGAAGTACCCAAATGAAATAATTCCTCGAAATACCGTTTATTTTGAAGAGATATAAACCCTAAACTTAGAAATTGAATCGAAGCTAAAAAGGTGATACCCCCCACGATGAAAGATTGTGGATTTTTCCTGAATTGAAGAGAGAGACTTGCAGAAAAGGAATGGTCAATAATTGTAGGATTATACATGTGTGTAATGGTATCCACAAGTAACCATACTAATTCATACATGGAAAGTAACATTAAAAAAGACCCCACTGCAAGAAAAAAGATGTAAGGCCGGAAAATGAAACTTGACATAATTCCGGAAAAAAAACCTTTTAGCACCCTGATACTTGATTTGCGTTTGCCTGCGTGTTTATTTTGTTCCGTCCAGTCAAGGTGTGCAGGTATTTCAACAATTCTTGCCCTGAGGATCATGGCCTTATATAGAATTTCAGGATTTATTTCATAATCCTTGGTTTTAAGATTTACGGCGAGGATAAAGTCTTTTCTATATGCCCTGACCATTCCGGTATATGTATGGAATTTGTCTTGTGCTGCTATACGCATGAATCTATTTACCCAACGACTCATTATCCGCCTCGTAAAAGGAACATCAGTTACTTTTCCTCCGGGCATATATGGTGAAGCAATTACAATATCTGAACTGGTTTCAATTATTTTATCAACCATCTTTTCTATGTGATCTACAGAATAACTAAGGTCAATATCCATTACTACAATTATATCACCTTTAGCATTTTTAAAACCTGTTTTTAACGCATTTCCTAGGTTTAAGTTGGTGGGATGATGGATAGTTCTCACATTGGAAAGCCTTTTCTCGAAATCATCAGCTATTTCTCCGGTTTTATCATTACTGCCATCATCTATCAATACTATTTCCCATTGATATTTTTCTTCCTTGCTTTCTAAATATTTAATTATTCCATCCAGATTCTCTTTAAGTATAACTTCTTCATTATAGCAAGGTAATACTATACTTATATAAGGTTTATTCTGGCTCATTTTAGTTTTGCTTTTTGGTTAAAATATTTATAAAGGATTATTTTAGATTTTACCCTTAAAGGTTCTTTTTTATTAAAATTCTCTTGTTTCAAAGCCATCATCTAAGGTTGTTGGGTTCTTCTGAATTTATTATTTTGACGTTCGCAATCCTAAAAGTTTTTTTTTTTAATAATTTTGAAGCATTTACCAGGTAAGCGTATCGGCACGATTTAAAGATGACAAGATCAGAAAAAGAATTCCCGACATAATCAAATTTTTTGAAACCATAAAGTTTTAATAGAAGATTCAATTTATTTTTTCCTTTCAAATTTGTATCGTTATTCGTCCCATATACTTTATCAAAAAATGGATATTCTTTTGAAATTTCTTCGGCATTAGATTGTAAAGAAGCTGTGGCTAAAATAATTTTTCTTCCCTCTTTTTTTTCTTTTATGATAAAATGTAATACTTCTTTATTAGCAACGATCTTTGCCGGTTCAATAAATATTTTTTTAAAAAGTTTTTTTTTAAGATTTACTTTTCCTTTTAATATCCAAATACAGCATAAAAAAATATACAGAAAATTTTTTTTTACAATTAATTTGAATCCTTCGTATAACAAATCCTTTTTTATAAAAGTACCATCCATGTCAACAACCAAAGGGATATTTTTTTCTTGCGTTTTATTGATCATTTGATTTGGTTATACATTATTCAAAGAATAGGTAGTATTATTCCAAGTATTTTTTAACTTTCTGGAATAAATGCCTTGCAAAATGGAAAATCGTATATCGGGTAAGAGTCGTTGAAACCTTTTATACTCTTATTATCGTATTTACTATAAATAGGAGAAGATTGCTGCATTTTCCTGTAGGAATACTAAATCCCAGTGAACGGAAATAAGAAATTCACTGCCTATTGATTTTAATAAGTCAATTTTCTTACTGTAATATTGGAATCCATTCATTATTTGGATATTTTCATTTATAAAAAAAATATCTTTTACCATAAATTATATAAAATATGCTGGCTATCCACAGTACCCCATTTAATATCGAAGGAAAATCAAAAAGCAATAATTTTGTCGGATCACCTCCTTTATTTTTTGTATAAATCAGGTACAAGTAACGAAATATACCATACATAACAAAAGGCATGGTAATAATAAGATGTTTATTACCGAATCGATGCACAGTTTCATTAGCCATAGTATATAATGAATAGGTGACTAATGCAGTAGCACTGCAAATAGTAAGGATAATATCAAGTAATTGAGTTGAATAAAATTCCAATGTTTCCCGAAATTTTTTTGCATCCTGTTTGAGTTCATTCAGTTCATTTCTTCTTTTTCCAAAACTCAAAGTAAGCGCTAATGAAAATGTACAAATAAATAACCAAGGCGTTACTTCTACGTTTATAATCACACATCCTGCAAAAACACGAAGGAGAAAACCGATAGCAACAATTATTGCGTCAAGGAGAACAATATTTTTCAGGCCAAAAGAGTATGCAATATTAAGGCACAGATATATTAGTATGATAATAAAAAAGTTTTTATCCAATATAAATGCGGATGTAACAGAGGCAACTAATAAAAGTACCATAATTACAAATGCTTTTAATTTTGATATTTTTCCGGCAGCTATTGGCCGGTTCATTTTTGTGGGATTTAAACGATCATGTTCAATATCACGAAGGTCATTTAATATGTAAATCCCACTGCTGGTAATACAAAAAATTACAAAAGCCAGGATACTTATTAAAAGATCGTTTTCAATGAAAAAAGAGGTGGAAAATATAAGACCACTGAACAAAAGCAAATTTTTTGACCATTGATAGGGCCTAAGCATAAGCAGGTAAGGTAATATTACAGTTAACTTTTTTTTCACTCGTTCCTTAATATATAAATGATCACCATGTTTTGAAAAAATCTTTCATTAAAGTTCCATTCATGGTTGGTTTTTGGGCTGGCCTTTCAAAGATAAAATAATCCAGCCTTCGTCTTTATTTTCAAATAATACAGGGAATATTTTTTTTAATTCAGAAGCAAACTCAATCAATCCAGGTTCGCGATATAAATTATAGCCAACTAATAGATCTGCACCTTTATTTTTAAGTTTTTCTACCGTATCCACATTCCACTCATTTTTTTGGAGAGTCCAGCCTTGAATTCCAGTATAATAATAAATTACAGGGCTTACATCATTTCCGCCTTTATTCAATGAGTAGGCCCCCAGAGTAACCATTTTAGAATTGGTGTTCGAATATTTTTTAACAATACTGGCTAATTGCCATTCCTGCATATATACAGGGGCTGTTGAATTAGTTGTCGTTAAATCAAAATGCCTGAATTGAATTGCCAAAACAATCAATAAACTGAGAGAGAAATAAATAACCGGCTGATTCTTTTTTGAAAATTTTGCTATTAAGCTTACAGGATACATTAAAGAAATGGCTCCAATTGCCATGAAACAGGAGAGTACCGGAGCTATTACAAGTTGCCGGTATGGTCCGTCAATATTTCCTTCGGCTACTACAACAAAATAAAATAAAATAGCTGCTAAATAGAGGAAAAAAAGTAAACCTCTTCTTGCTATCATTAAACCAAAAAATCCAACTCCAATAAGAAAAACTCCCAATTTACCACCACATAAGTTTAATAGACTTTTACCCATAAGCAAATACCATTTTTTGCTGGAAAGCATACCAAATGTTTGAAATTTATCATGACCTTTAAAAATACCAAACACATCTATAGAATGATAAGTCAGATAATATGCATAGCTATACCATGCAATCGGTAATACAATAGAAGCCAATCCAAATAGAATCAAAGGCTTGTAT
>DATCFI010000305.1:0-6102 GCA_036509585.1 Hanamia sp.
AGCTGAGATTGACTAACATATTTAAACTTTGATGCACGGCTTTTTAATGCTTTTTCCATATTTGCTTGCACTTGATTCAATCAAATTTCAACAAAATCCACGACAGTACGGAATTTGATAATAATCAGCAGACCCTATTTATATAAATGAGTTTGATTAGTTTATAGATTAGCAGCTATAAATACTACTTCTGGATTGAGAAATTTAAGAAGCGGGTTTGGTTCCTTAAAAAAATAGAAATAGCGATTATTTGTAGTTCACTGTTGGCTCCGGCTGTCCGCTCATTACTCAAAGCCGAATAAAAATCTTGATTATTTATTGGTTTACTATGCATCAAAGAGATGAACTGCTTCGCCACCTTCTTCTATCTCATCAATCGGCACCAAAGTATCAATAGTTGCCAGAACAGTAATGCCGCCTTTCACCTGCTGGTTTAGCTTCACATGTAATTCCGTTCCTATGGGCAAAAGCACGTCTACCCTGCTACCAAATTTTATAAATCCCATTTCACTGCCTTGCAGTACTTTTTGTCCGACAGACAGGTAATTTACGATGCGCTTGGCAAGCGCGCCGGCGATTTGCTTCACCAATATTTCCGCGTTATCGCTTTTGATTACTACAGAATGTCTTTCGTTTTCGGTAGATGATTTCGGACTCCAGGCTACCAGGTATTTTCCCTTGTGGTATTGGCAGTACTCAACTTTTCCCGACATGGGGATTCTGTTAATGTGTACGTTGGCGGGACTCATGAATATAGAAACCTGTAGTCTTTTATCTTTAAAATATTCCGGATCCACCGTTTCTTCTATCACGACCACTTTGCCATCTGCCGGGCATATTACCTGGTGATGTGCTACAGTACAATTTCTTTTTGGTGACCGGAAAAATGAGATGATAAATAACAGGGTAATCAGTGTGCCACCGAAAACGATCCACGAAATAACGGGCATCGAGGCACTAAAAAAATAAAAGAAAATAAGATTGATGGCTCCAAATATCAATGCGCAAAGAGCAATGGTTTTATAGCCTTCTTTATGAATATTCATGAACTGATTTTATTTACAAATATAAAAATTGACGGGCAGACGAATTTTTTTTTATTTTCTTACCCCATTAATAAAAAATAATATCCCGCTACAAACGGAATAGCAATCAGCATCGAATCAAATCTATCTAAAAAGCCACCATGCCCCGGCATTAAATTGCCACTATCTTTTACTCCCGCCATCCGTTTTATCTTGCTTTCCAAAAGGTCTCCAAAGGTACCAAATACAGCGCAACAGGCGCTCACAATCACCCAATCCTTCTTAAAATAAAAGCCCGATGCATAACCTATTAGCGTAATGATAATTACACAAAGAATAATGCCACCCAATGTCCCCTCCCATGTTTTTTTGGGAGATATTTTTGACAACGGTGTTTTTCCGATAAACGAGCCAACAATGTATGCCATTGTATCATTGATCCATATCGAAAAAACAATTCCACACGGAATTATTTTTAAATAATTATCATTAATTCCATCAAAATACCAGGTGCGGATGCAAATCATTAAAGCAAATGGCAATGTGATATAAAGCAACCCCAGCAAGCTTTTAACCTTATAATTCAACGGATCAATTTTCTTCTGAAGTTTGATGAACTCATACCAACAACCAAAATGGATAATGACAAATAATATAATAAAACTCCATTGGTTCCATAATAACCCCACGAGCATGACGGCTGCAAAAATGATGGCGCTAAGGGTGCGGGTTTTAAAAGTTTTGGTATCAAAAGTCATTTAATATTTTTAAGAATTGCGGGCAATCCAGTTATGAAAATCGTCAGGATCTTCGGGTTCATTATAGACAAATTTTTCCCCTTGTTCCAAAGAAAGTTGCCGAAACTTGACAAAAGCAATGACGATGATTACAATCGCGATGACACCCATCCAAAGTGGAAAATTTTCTTCGATATCTTTTGTATGCTTCTGTTGCGACATGGTTTCGATATAAAGTGCCGTAACCTGAACGCCGTTGTACAAAAAGTGAAAAAGTATGCTCAGCCAGAGGCTACCGCTGTAGTAGAAAACCAATCCCAGTGCAACGCCGAGGGCCGCCCTAACAAAAAAACCATAATAAGAAAAATGAACCGCACTAAAAATAATAGAAGTGAGGATAATAGCAATCCACGGCCCCTTAAACCAGCGGATCAAAATGTTTTGAAGGCCGCCCCTGAAACAAACTTCTTCAAAAACAGCGGGCAGAAGTGCAATAATTATCATGGATAACAGGTACCTGGGAAAAGAATTGATTTTGATAAGCGCCATTTCCTGTGCTGCCCGTTCTGCTTCTTTGGTCTGGAAATAGACTTGCCATGAGTTTGGAAGAGGAATCATTTTGGTGAACTCTGCCAAAACACCCGACAGGGGAAAAGTAAAAAAGACAATCACCAATAATATTAAAAGCTGTTTGTAATTGAAATTTGTATTGAAGCCAAGGAACTTTGACGGCTTTCGATAACAGATGATGGCTGTAAAATACGCCGGTAAGAAGAACATAAAGAAAGTGGAAACAACCTGAATCCACATAATGGCTTGATAATATTTGGGATTAAAAATGTCTGTCGCCATTGATAAAATCGGCCTTCCAGTCATTACAACCCAGATTATGATGGGAATAATTATTCCGCCAATTACTATTCCTGCTCCCACCAGTCCAAGCAAAATACCCAACTGTGTTGAAAAACTAAATTTTCCCGAATTTTTATCAATCATTGCGATCTCTGTTTATAAGTGCGTAAATTTACAGCCAAAAAATTTTAAAGGATAGAAATAAAGCTTTAGTAAAGAAACAAATAGCGAAGATTTTTATTAAACGACTCATTTTGGTTAAAATAGGCAACATACAACTCCCTGAATTTCCATTGCTTCTTGCACCAATGGAAGATGTGAGCGATCCACCTTTTCGTGCCGTTTGCAAAGATAACGGCGCACATCTGATGTACACTGAATTTATCAGTAGTGAAGGATTAATCCGAGACGCCATCAAAAGCAAAAAAAAATTAGACATTTTCGATTACGAAAAACCTGTCGGCATCCAGATTTTTGGTGGCGATGAAGACAGTTTATCGATGGCTGCAAGGATCGTAGATGCAACAAATCCTGATTTATTAGATATCAATTTTGGATGCCCGGTAAAAAAAGTGGCTTGCCGTGGTGCCGGTGCCGGCGTTTTAAAGGATGTTCCGCTAATGATTCGATTAACTGCAGCAGTAGTAAAAAGTACTTCATTGCCGGTTACCGTCAAAACGAGGCTCGGTTGGGATGAAGACACAAAAAACATAGAAGAAGTAGCGGAGCGTTTGCAGGATGTGGGCATTCGGGCACTGGCTATTCATGGCCGTACGCGTGTCCAAATGTACAAGGGAAGCGCCGCTTGGGAATTGATAGCCAAAGTGAAAGAGAACCCAAGAATTACCATACCCATTTTTGGCAATGGCGATATAGATTCTCCGCAAAAAGCGCTGGAATATAAAAATAAATATGGTGTAGATGGAATTATGATTGGGCGCGCTGCTATCGGTTATCCGTGGATATTTAGTGAGATTACCCATTATGTAAAAACCGGCGAAATCCTTCCTTCTCCAACGGTTGAAGAACGAGTGGCAGTTTGTAAGAAGCATTTAATAAAGTCAGTAGAATGGAAAGGACCTATTGTTGGTATTAATGAAATGCGCAGGCATTACACCAACTATTTAAAAGGAATGCCTAATATAAAAGAATACCGTGCAAAGTTGGTAACAATGAAGGAAGTGGATGAAATCTTAGAGGTGCTAAGCGATATTGAATACCACTATTCGGGGTACGAATTTGAGAAAACACCAATAGAGCTAATCAATTATCATGAAAAATGCCCGGTCTGACGGCCTCCGTCTGACCGAAAAAGTATTGTTAATCCTATAAGGTTTGTCGCAAAGCAATCCGGAAGGAAAAACCTTATACGTTTATATCTAACGGCGATACCGCAGATGAAAACACTTTCTCCAAATTGCCATTTTCATCAATCAAATATTTATAAAAATTCCATTGTGGCACCAGGTCATTCCAACCATTTTTACCTTTCTTGGTTAACCATTCATAAACCGGCTGCTTCGCACTTCCTTTTACATCATCTTTCTTAAAAATTGGAAAAGTTACTCCAAAGTTTATTTTACAGAACTGACCAATTTCTTCATCTGTTCCCGGTTCCTGCGAACCAAAATTATTTGCCGGGAATCCTAAAATTTCAAGGTTTTTGTTCTGTTTAAATAACTTTTCTAGTTCTTCATATTGAGGCGTAAAGCCACATTGGCTTGCCAGGTTTACAATCAACACTTTCTTATTTTTATATTTTTCAAAGGAAACCTTTTCGCCATTATTCAGTATTGCATTCAGAGTATAAAAACTTTCGGGAGCTATTAGATTTTCTTTATTTTCTAAAATGCGGATACCCATGCCGGTTATTTTCGAGAGTTTCATTTGGAGTGGGTAAACCGCGGTGATTATTCTTGAGATGATGCTCATGAGATATATCAATATTTACAATAAAAGAACAATTTACCTCAAATTATAAACTTGTTTTCATAAAACTATTCAAAGGTAACTTTGCTGTTTACGCTAAAACGGTTTTGATGAACCCAACCGACGAACATTTTATGCAGCAGGCGCTCAAAGAAGCCCACAAAGCTTTAGACGCGGATGAAGTGCCGATAGGAGCGGTTATCGTTATGCAGGAAAGAATCATTGCACGAGGATACAACCAGGTAGAAACATTGAGTGATGCGACGGCCCACGCGGAAATAATTGCACTGACGGCGGCGTTTAATTTTTTAGGATCCAAATATTTACCCGATGCCACTATTTATGTAACCATTGAGCCCTGCACCATGTGTTGTGGCGCATTATACTGGAGCAAGATTGGAAAATTAGTGTATGGTTCGCCCGATCCAAAACATGGTGGACTATCCTTACTTACTTCTAATGAAAAGAATATAAATCCGCTCCATCCCAAAACAGAAGTCACAAAAAATGTTTTGGCAAATGAATGCGTAACGCTAATTAAAGATTTTTTAAAAAAAAGAAGGTAATGCTTAAATCACCGCAAAGGCTTATGACTGGCTTATTTTTTGAGTGAGTGATATGGAGAAAATGATTGCGCAAAGCGATAATTTCCTTTCTAATTAAAATCGAAATAAGATTTGATACTATATGTTAAGTAAATTTGTACCCCTTAATTAATTTTTCACTTTTAAAATAAACAAATATTATGGCATTTACATTACCGGCTCTTCCTTACGACTATGATGCGCTTGAGCCACACATTGACAAACTAACCATGCAGATACATCACGACAAACACCACCAGGGATATGTTGATAATCTGAATAAGGCTATAGCAGGAACACCAAATGAAAATAAATCTCTTGAAGACCTGTTAAAAAACGCGGGACAAATCAGTGCCGCGGTACGGAATAATGGTGGCGGCCACTGGAACCACAGTTTCTTTTGGGAAATTTTATCCCCAAATGGCGGCGGAAAGCCTGATGGGAAATTAGCTAAAGCTATTGACGAAGCATTTGGATCACTGGACGAAATGAAAGAAAAATTCAATGCTGCAGGTGCAGGCAGGTTTGGAAGTGGATGGGCTTGGGTTGGCGCATCAAATGGAAAGTTAGTCATTTGTTCTACTCCAAACCAGGACAATCCATTAATGGATGTTGCAGAATGCAAATGCACTCCTGTATTGGGCTGCGATGTATGGGAACATGCTTATTATTTAAAATATCAAAATAAAAGAGCTGATTATTTGAAAGCTTTCTGGAACGTAGTAAACTGGGAAAAAGCTGCTGAGCATTTTGAAAATGCAAAATAAGATTCAAAACATTTTTTTAAGACCGCCTAAAATGGCGGTTTTTTTATTTAAAGAATTCAAAAACTACAACGTAGTGTTATGTTAATCATGAATTGACGGATACAATTTTTTCAGTTTCACTCTTGCTTCCTTATTTGTAAACTGCCAATTAATTTTACTGTTTTTATTATTCCTGTTTGATTGCCATGCTTGAACCTCATCTCTAATT
>DATCFI010000306.1:0-8614 GCA_036509585.1 Hanamia sp.
TCATCCTGTATCACTTTTGTTTATGTTATTAGTGATGGGCGTTGCTTTCGGATTGGTGGGCGCATTTTTAACCGTACCCGTAACCGCAATCATTAAAGCCTATTACGAGGCATTCTTTAAAGTTGAGCAGGAAAATGATCCGCTCCTGGGAGAGCGGATCGACGCTGTCATCTATCATCATGCTGAATAACAAAATGGAAAATCGCTACAAAGATATAATCTCCTTTCCCGACCGTGTTAACTCTCCAAAACTGTCATCTAAAATTCATTTGGCTCACTCAATTTTTAAGAAACTTTTGCTGATGCCGCCTTGCAAAAATCAAGGCCGGAATAATCGGGATAGAAACCTCCGATATAAGGGACTGCCATCATGAAAATCCGGTTGTTAACGTTTCCTGTTTCATCTACCACTTGAAAATAATCATTGATCGTAATGCCTGGAACCTCGAGAAAATAATTCCCAGCAGATTCTTTGATAACACTGCTGTTTTCTTTCTTCCTCTCTTCGCCGCCTTTTCCTGCATCCCGAAATTTTAGCCTGGCAGCGCTTACTGTTTTATCGGCCACCATACTTTTAAATGGCAACTCATGTATTTTCTTTGGAAGATGGTAGCGTAATAGACGGCCCTGCAACCCAGCATCAACCACAATTTGAAACAAGAATTCGTAACGGAAAAATCCAGGTGAGGTTAGCTCGGTCAGAAATCATAAAAAGGTTAGACACAGAAGACCAGTCTTAGCGCTGAGTTTGGGATAATAACCAATTAAATTCCTCTTATTTTTTCCCGCTGAAAACGGTGAGTTAATTAATAGTAATGTTTAACATCCTTCAAGGCATCAGAATTTTAAGGTTCTACGTTTTCTATGACGGTAAATGTCTCTGATGGTTTGAAGAACTAAAATTATCAATTCTTAATCACACATACCGATACAGGACCTGCCAGAGCGTAAAATCGTCCCCAACCATCATCATTTATGGTTACTTCGGCATTGTGGTTTTGTAGAAAATCAGTAAACACTTTGCCCGTATGTCTTTTTCCGATTTCCATGTCTTTGAATCCATCCTCACTGTTGGAAAGTACCACGGCGCAACAAGAATTATCATGCTCGTCTATTCCTTCCCGTGTCCATCCGATGCAATTTGGATGATCAATATAATCCCTTTGTATACCATAAGCAAACCGGTTTCTTACGATTAATAATTTATCCAGGTTTTTACAGGCTTGTAAAAAGATTTCACAATCGCTTCCGTCTTTTCCCTTGTCTTTATAATGCGCGCCATAAACATCCGGGTAAAAGATGCAAGGATAGCCTCCTTCACGTAACAATATCAATGAATAGGCTAATGGCTTAAACCATGCTTCCACCACAGCTTCTAACGCTTGCAACGGCTGGGTATCGTGATTGGCAACCACGGTTACCGCCAGTTCTGGTTTTGCACCAACTAATGAATTATTAAAAATTGTGGAAAGATCATAATCCTTGCCCACCCTGGAAGCATTACATAGATTCTGATGAAGCGGCGCATCAAATAATGACATCTTTCCTTCAGTAGCATCAATGTATTTTAGCAGTAAAGGCAATTCGCCGGGCGCCCAATATTCACCTACTGCAAATAAATCCGGTTTGATACTTCGCATATATCCGAGCCACTCGTTAAAGAATTTAGGAGAAATGTGTTTTACGGCATCTAACCTTACGCCATCAAAATGAATTTGATCTAAATACCACCCACCCCAATTTTTAAGCTCTTCCCTTACAGCCGGGTTCCTGAATTCTATGTCGTCAAACATAAGGTAATCATAATTCCCTTTTTCGGTATCTATAACGTCTTCCCAGCCATCCCCATATTCATTGGCGATACTGAAAATCCCTGACTCCTTGAGATCGTCCGCATAGTCCACTCCTGTGAAGCATTTATAATCCCATATAAACTGGGAATATTTCCCGGCACGGCCCGGAAAATTAAATTTCGTGTAAGCATCAATGTCAAATGCTCCACCCAAAAAAACATTCCGGTTATTAGGATCAACTCTGAACACCTTAATTCTTTCTTTTTCGTCTGCGCCCCCTTTGTGGTTGAATACTACATCAACGATTACCTGTATCCCTTTTTCATGCAAGGCGGTAACGGCCTCCACATATTCTTCTTTAGTTCCATACTTCGTTCTGACGGAACCTTTTTGATCAAACTCACCAAGGTCATAAAGGTCATATACATCATACCCAGGCGTGGCTCCGCCTTCTTTTCCTTTATATGCCGGCGGCAACCAAAGTGCGGTGATTCCCATCGACGCGATTTCTTCTGCTTTTTCTTTTACCTGTTTCCACAGGCTGCCATCGGCAGGATAATACCAATGGAAGTATTGCATCATTGTGCCATTTACCATAATGATATTTGTTTAAAATGAATAATAATAAAAATGCTTACGCCAAAAATCTTTATTGTTTTGGATTTACTCCAGGGATGATTCCTGTGGAAGATTCTTAGAAAATGCAATCAGGAGACTTTTCTTTTTCTTGTTTTAATATCTTCCCTGATATTTTGTTCCTGGTCTTTTTTCAGGTCATGCATTCTATCTGCCTCATCTATAGAATGCGATTCCTGCAACGACTCATCGTTTTTGGTTTGGAATTTTAAATGCTGGTAGTATTTTTTGATGGTTTTAAGTTCCTCTTCCGACATATTTTCTACATCCACCAGCCTGTTACTCGCAAAATTGTGCGCGGCTAACAATTCATCTAATTTTAATTGCGTAGCCATTGATTCTTTGTTTTGCGATTTTTGAATTAAAAATACCATGAGGAAGGTAATGATGGTGGTCCCCGTGTTGATTACCAATTGCCAGGTTTCGGAATAATTAAAAAACGGCCCGGATATGGCCCATACTAATATGACTGCGAATGCGATGATAATTGCCGCGGTGCTTCCGGTAGCAGCTGTAGCCTTTGAAGCGAGTCTTTCAAAGAAGCTTTTGTTTTGTTTTTTATTTTTCTTTTTCATGATGAGTGTATGTTTTTTTAAAATTTATTTATTAAAAAGTTTTACTTATTCAGCCTACGGATTCGCTTTTTGTATAGGGACTTTTCAACAGTTTTAATTTAAAATTTACATACAAATAAAAGCCGGAAGACCGGCTTTTATTTTTAACGGCGGCATAAAAACTTATGCAGTTTCCTCTGCTGCCTCATAGTTAACGCTGTTCTCTGCGATTTCTGTCAGCTTTTCATCTGTTTCCTTTTCTTCCTCAAGCGTTTGTTCCAGAATATCGGCAACATCCTCCAGGCCAAGGGTAATGGCCAGTTGGTGAAGCCCACCATAAGTAGATATTTCATAATGCTCTACTTTCTGGGCGGCCAGTATCAGGCCTACATCACGGGTACTTGTTCCTTCTTCAGTATCTTCAATAATACTTTCACCCTCCTTAGTAATGCCTTCCATGGCTTCACATTTCTTGGCCTGGGCTTTTTCACCCAATGCTTCAAATGCTTCCTCCAGGCGGGTAACGTGTGTTTTTGTTACTTCCAGGTGTTCCGCAAAAGCATCCTGAAGTTCAGAAGAAGTGGCTGCTTTTTTCATTTTGGGTAATGTTTTTACCAAATGTTTTTCTGCCCAATAGATGTCTTTGAGTTCATCAATAAAAAATTCTTTCAATCTGCTGTCAGCGGCTCCTTTGCCTGCTGAAGGGGATTTACTTTTCGACGATGATGTTTTAGTCTTTGTGGGTGTACTCATGTTTATGTGTTTTTAATGGTTATCAATATGGAGTGTTCTATAAATATCGTGCCATTTTTTTAATGGTGATGCGGTACAATTTATCGCACTGTTAAAAGAGCTTTTTCTTTTTAAAAAACAAATCGCGTAATTTTAAAAAACAAATCGCGTGAAAAAGCTAATTGAGAAAGATTACAATGTTGAAAATAAAAATCCTGCTTATTTCCTCATCTACTGTGAAATAATTTCTGCAGAACCGTTATCTTCAACGTAGTCCCCCGCAAATAAAATGTAAACAAATTTTCCTGGCCTCAAAAGTGTGAATGATGTTATACTTTTTATAATTTTTATACTGTCCGATATGTTTGTGGTACAGTGCCAGCCTTTCCCGAAAAAATCAGGAATATAAAAGTCCTTTAGTTCAACGGAATTAGAATATTACGGATGTATAATAGGTATAACTTTTGCTAAAAACTTTCGGCCGGTTACTTTCAAAATCCATGAGGCGGCCTTTAAAAACTTGCCGGGAATTAACTAACGACATGGCACGATAATAGATACGGATGAAAGAACGCCGTTTTAAATTCAAATAAAATGAAAAGAAGTATTAAAATCTTAGTTGGTTATTGATGATGAATTTGAGGTCATAGTGGCTTCTGACACTTTGCAATATTTTTCAACTACAACTAAATCAAAATAAAATGACCGAAAATAAAAATGATCAACACTGTCAACAAACCGGTAACGATTCCATTCAGCAATCAACTCAACAACCTTCTAATGTCAATCCGGATAAGATGAACATTAAAGTGGAGGAAATCGAAGAATTGGATGTGGTCGTGACCGATCAAAGAAGACCACAATTCCGACACAGCGAAAACTTTGGACATAGATATTACGAAATGTGATTGACGCCAATTTTTAATATGACAATATTAGTCTCTTCCGGGTGAGCCGCGAGAAGGCATTCTTTTGTGGTACGACTACGGTTATAACATAGCTTGATCAATCCACCATTTTTTCTACAAAAATGAAAATTCTGGTTTTCAATATTCTCTTGTCCTGTCAGGTTGATCGTCGAAGCCTCAAACATAAAATGAAAATCCCTATTATTTATTTGTTTACCGCAATCGCTTCTTTTTCCTTATCGGTCAGAAAACCCCAGTAGGCCTCGTATTCAGCGGGGTCAATTGCAGAATTATTTTTTTCAATTCCGGGAGATACCTGTAGCAATGCTTCATGTAAATTTTCGTAAGGGCGGTAACCCGTAAGAATAATTCCCTGTTGTTTTCTTTTGACAATAAAAGTGGGAAACCTTTTTACCTGTTGTGTTTGTACTTCCTGCAGATCCTTGCGAAATGCTTCCAGCGCATTTTCTTCTTTCAATTGCTGCCTGAAAATTGATGAGTTAAAATTGTATTTCTCTTCATTCGAAAGCCTGTCTGCTATATCTATCATTACATTTTCTTTGGCGATATTTTCGCCTCTTATCATTACCGCTTCACGCAAAAGCCTCAGGTACCTTGTGCCTGCTTCATCTGATTGCATTGATACATTTTTAACAGCAATGCAGGCGGGATAAGACGACGCCGGCGCATCCTTCATCCATATATTAGCATCGATCGGCATTCCTGATACATATTGCGCGTGCATCCATACAGGGCCCATTTGTATTGGCCGGCTTACAGAATTAACTTCATCGTGATAATTGTTCCATCCTGGCAATAAACCACCCATGCAATAACGCCAGTTGATTTGGCCATTATATTCATACTGAAGTTTGCGAAGTTGCGGTTCCATGGCCCAACTCCAGCAACAAAGCGGATCAGTAAAGTATATAATCTCTAACTGATCCGCTGTTGATGGTTGCGTATATTTATTTTGTCGCTTTGCTATGTCCACTGGTTTCTGCGTGTTTGGCATTTTTTGCATAATGTCCGTTTGAACCTTTTGTATTATCGGCTCCGTTTGAAGAATCGTTCCATTGCATTTCAGTTAAAGATGATGCGCTGTCAACCTCTTTCTTTTTGGACTCGCCTAATTTTTTGTTCTTTTTCTCAACTTCTTCTTCAGTGCGATTGGTTCCTTTTGCTTTTTGATCGAGTAGTGCATTTGTTTCCATTACATGTTTTATGGGATCTTCAATGTACTGCCAGGTTTCTTTGAACTGGGTACTCTCGCCCTGGTTCCATGGGCCACGGGCGTCACTGCCATTACTCATGCTGAAATATAAATTGCTGTATTTAGGATCGCTTTGTAAAGTTCCCATCGGTAAATTTGGCTTAATGGTTTCCAATGCCGCCTCGAACATTTGATAGTGTGCAATCTCTCTTGTCATTAAAAACCGGAGCGTATCCTTTATGTATGGGTCAGGAGTAAATTGCATCAAATATTCGTACATCATTTTTGCCCTTGTTTCTGCTCCCATATCAGAGCGAAGATCGGATGTTAACTCGCCTTGCGCATCGCCATTGATATAAGCTGCGGTCCATGGCACACCCTGGCTGTTGGTATAAGAAGGGCCTCCTCCACCAACCAAAAACTGGGGCGCTACCATTCCCTGGTGAATCATATTTTCTTTGGATGCTTTGCCATTGAGCAATTGCATGATCTCAGCATTTTCTGCGGCGTCTTTCAAATCACCGTTGATACAGGTGAGCAACATTTGTATAGTAGCGCCTACAATTTCCAGATGGCTGAATTCTTCGGTGGCGATATCCATCAGCATATCATACTTATCAGGATGAGGGTTTTTATTGCCAAATACCTGTACAAAATAACGAAGCGCTGCTGCCAACTCCCCGTTGGCGCCTCCAAACTGTTCTAATAATAAAGTAGCAAAGGCAGGATCTGGTTTTGATACACGTGCATTGTATTGAAGATCTTTTACATGGTAAAACATAATGATAGGGTTTATAGGTTAAAAAATGAATTGACAATTTTGGATAATTTCAAATTCGTGTTAGTGAATAATCAATTTACATGCCTTTATAAAATGTGATAGCCTGGGGTTTCATTTTGTTGAAAAAATGAAACAGTTAATTTTTGTGTGGATTTCAGTCTACAAAAAAAAATAAATAAATTGTTCCGCCATAAAAACCCTTCACAGGATGAAAAGATTAGCCAAAATGAATCATCTTACAATCATGTCAATCCCACTAATCCCAAAAATCATGGTTCAGACGATAACCGAAAAATCCAGATTCAAGCATTATCGTACTTTATGAGGTTAGCTATTATGAGTTGAACCAACATCTGCATTTAGGCAAGCCTCGCAGGCCTGCGAGCAATCAGCATTTGGCTGTTATAAGAAACACTAACTACAAGATCACTAAATCAACAATTATTGTTTTAAAAAATCAACAATCTTATCTCTTTCAGTATTGGTCAATAAAGCCCTGCTTTGCATGTGCATTCCGATGGTTTCCCATTGCTCAGGAGAAAAGCTAGATGGAGATGGAGTATTATGGCATCGTTGGCAGTTTTCTGTCCATAATTGAGCGCCTGATTTCATAGATATTTTTTGACTGGCGGTGCAACTGTTTAGCAGCATCATTATTGATCCAACAACTACAATCAGGATACTTAAAATGATTAGTTTTTTATTATTTATAAGTTTCATCGTTCTATTTTTTAAAGTTCGATACAAAATTGAATATAAGCAGAGTTGGATTTGGTGATTTCACCGGGATTACCGCCTAAATTTTCACTTACTGTGCTTGTTCCCTTTATTGCTTCATAGGAAAATCTTACAACGGTTCTCCAAGTCATCCAATAATTGAGGCCTACGGCCAGGGAATTATCTTTTGTACCCCATAATGAATTTGCAGGTGTGGTATAATTACCATAACGGGCTGCTAACTCGAAATTTTTAACAACCTCATTTTGCGAAAACATTGGTCTTAATGCCGCCATGATGTAGCCGGTTTTTGTATGATTGTCAAAAGTATAATTGTGAGTAGGGTCATTTGGATCAATATAAGTTGCGTTTCCTACTTTAGCTTCGCTATACTGGCCTTTTATGTTCAGTTGAAAAGGAGTAATATTTTCTACTACATTCAGATCAAGTGCCCACAAAGTAGCTGTTGCGCTATAAATTTTAAGAGTTGCGTCTCCAACATTCCCTGTCATTAAAGAAGCTCCCACTTCAATTGATGAATTGGCTAGTGGCAAAAATCCGATCCGGCCGGTGAATAATTTATTCTTATTGTTGTCAATAATACCAACGAATTGAGTAGAGCCATCAGATTGCAATTGCATCCCGTTTGATAAAGCAAAATCATAACTCCATTTGGTTGTTCCCGCCTGGATCCCGCCCTCTGCTTCAACGCCAAAATCGGAAGTCTCTGGAATTCCTTCCGGATCTGAAGCAAGTTTATTAATCCATCCTGCAGCAAGGCGTTTGTTGTAAGTGCCGAACGGCAATACCAAATGCCCTCCCCGAAGAATCAAGCCAGGAGTTGCATAATAAGAAGCTACAGCCCAGTTCACTCCTAATCCATCTGCACTAAAGGAGGGCTCGAATTCCAGCAGAAATTTTTTACCATGCCTCCAGAGAAACATAGGGCTGAATTCAAAATGGTCAGCATCACCCAAACTGGTAGTTTTAGAAACGCTGGATGAGCCATTGTAAGTGACGGTTGTTTTGTTACTTGCATAACCAAAGGTTAATAAACCAACTGCCATTAAATGCGATTCTCTCGGTTTAATGTAATTCGCTTCCTGTTCCAGGCTTATTATTCTGTTTAAAAGCGAAGAATCAACTACTGTTGTTGAATCCTGGGCCCTGGTAACGGTTGAAATCAGCGCGAATAGGCAAATTGCCAATATTCTTTTTGTTAGTTTGTTTATAGTTTGCATAATAATTTAGTATAAGAATAATTGGATTTTTTATTATTT
>DATCFI010000307.1:0-25895 GCA_036509585.1 Hanamia sp.
GAATGAATTCTTTTATCGCTTTAACAGACGGGGATTTGATAAAACTATATTTCACAACCTTCTAGAAAGAATGGTTAAGAGTGACCCCATTTATCAAAAGGTATTCACGACTTAAACGATTTATTCTATTAATTTATAAATGAAATTTATGAAACCTTATTTTATGCAAAATCTTTCCTTTACTGATGATGGAAGATTATTATCTGAGGATGGACATGCTGTAATGATGGATTGGGAAAGGCCTATAATGGAATTTCAGGCAAAGCATATTTGCGCTAATAACGGTGATATTCTTAATGTAGGTTTTGGAATGGGGATAATTGACACTTGTATTGAAACCTACAATATAAATTCTCATACTATTATTGAACAGCACCCCGATGTAATCAAAAAAATTATGAAGGATGGTTGGCTTAAAAAACCGCATGTAAAAATTATATTTTCTAAATGGCAGGAAGTAATGCATTATTTACCGAAATATGATGGTATTTATATTGATACCTGGAATGAAATGTTTACTGAATTTATTGAATATTCAATCAATATTTTAAAACCTGGTGGAATTTTATCTTTTTTTAATAACCCCTTGGACGATGATATGGGAGACCATATACCTGATGAATACAGGGATTTTATTTATAAACATTTTGACGTGAATTTTGAAGAAATGGAAATTCCAGTTATCGGATCAAATATTGAACAATCAGGCAGTGAAACGAGTGGATATTGGCATCCTAAAAATAAAATTTATCATTCGCCTATATTAACATTGAAAAATAATTTAAAATAATAATTGAATAAATCATGTGAGTTATGGATTATTTTATGCTAATTATTTTCGAAAAAATAAATTAAGTATAATTATCTCACTGGCAAGATTATGTTAGATAAGAAGCAAATAGCTCAAAGGATAGCAAAAGAATTGAAAGATGGCTATTATGTGAATCTTGGAATAGGAATTCCGACACTTGTAGCCAATTATATTCCTGAGGGAATTAATGTAACGCTTCAATCAGAAAATGGATTGTTGGGAATGGGGCCATTTCCTTTAGCAGGAGATGAGGATGCAGACCTGATAAACGCAGGAAAACAAACGATTACTACTCTCCCCGGCTCTGCATTTTTTGACAGCGCTATGAGCTTTGGAATGATACGTGCTGGCAAAGTAGATCTTACGGTGTTAGGGGCAATGGAAGTTAGTGAATCGGGCGATATAGCGAGTTGGAAAATTCCTGGTAAATTGGTGAAGGGGATGGGCGGAGCGATGGATCTTGTGGCAAGTGCTAAAAATATAATTGTGGCTATGATGCACACTAATTCAAAAGGTGAATCAAAATTACTGCCCGAATGCAAACTGCCTTTGACCGGAATCAAATGTGTAAAGAAAATAGTAAGTAACCTAGCTGTGATTGAAATAACTGAAAAGGGCTTTTTATTGGTGGAAAAAGCACCCGGAGTTACTGTAGAAGAAATTCAAAGGGCAACGCTCGGTACGCTTATCGTGAAAGGTGATATACCCGATATGGTTTTCTAAAAACATTCCGAAACTGATCGATAATTCAATCTATCAATGAATTTTTCATTGCAAAAAATACCAGCCCGACTGAATTTTTGACTTCAAATCTTTGCATCAGCCTGTCTTTGATGGCCTCTACCGTACGAGCGCTGATATTCATTTTTTGCGCTATTTCCTGGGCTGTAAATTCCATGCACACTAACGATAAAACTTCTTTCTCCCTTTCGCTGAGGACGATTTCGGTATTCAAAGTGGGATTGAATTTTTGTTTGGAGTAATTTTTCTTAATCAAAACGCGGTTTACAAAATTATTAAGATAAAACCCCGTATTCATCACGTCCGTAATCCCTTGTTTAATTTCTGCAGGTTCGGTGCTTTTCAATAAATATCCGTTCGCACCAGTATCCATTAGATGGCCGACAAACCGCTCGTCCTCAAACATTGTCAGTATTAAGATTCTAACTTTCGGAAAGTGTTTATTGAGATATTTTGTTGTCTCTATACCATCTTTTACAGGCATTTTTAGATCGAGTAGTACAATGTCAGGCTGTTCTTTCTCAATTCCTTTTATCAATTCTTCGCCGTTTTCGGCTTCAAATATAAATTTGATATTATGATAGGTCTTTAAGGAAAGGATAACTCCTTTTCTGAATATTTTGTGATCATCCGCAATGGCTACTTTAATTATTTCGGGGGTCATATCTTTAAAGCTTAGGGGCAAAAGATAAGCGAAAATTGTCTTTATCGCAATAATTTATTTATATATTTAGATTATCTCGGCACTTCGAGTGTGATTTTATAATAGGTATGCGTGCTATCTATTTCGAAAAGTATTTTTCCATTTAAGACTCTAACTCTGCTTTGTATATTTTTAAGGCCTAAACCCGTCGAATGATATTCCAATTTTTCAAAGTCACTTTGAAGAATACCTTTCCCATCATGATGAACGCGAAAATAAACTTTATTTTCCTTTGCATTTTGTGTAAGATGGATAAACGCGGCGTTACTATGTTTGAGAATGTTAGCTATTAGTTCCTGCAAAATACGAAATACAAATAGTTCCTGCTGGTCATCGAGGCGTTCCCGGTTATCATGAAACCGAACACTTGCGTTTACAATGCCGGAACCATTAATCCTTTCAAACTGATCTTTAATGGCAGCCTCGAGGCCAAAATTCTTTAAAGTAGGCGGTAAAAGACTGTGCGAAATATTCCTGATCAACTGTATGGTATCGTCAATGATTTGCTTTGCACTGAAAATTGATTGAAGCTGTACGGCTGGTTCCTGGTGTATCAAGTTCTCACTTAGATAAAGTCTTGCAGTGGCCAGAAGTGGCCCTGCATCGTCATGGAGATCTGCGGCTAAACGTTGTCGTTCTTCCTCCTGGGATTGTATGGAAGCACGAAGCAACAACTGCTGCCGTTCTTCTTCCATTTTTTGAATTTGCTTATTAAACAGAATGACTTTGCGCTGATGAAATACGATAATAGAAACGATAGCGATGGCCATGAAAAACATACCGATGGTTCCAATAACCATAACACCCGTAATGCCCAAACCTTTAATTTGTAGCAGCAGCATTAAGTTATGGTTGTTAATTTTTTGCATGAATCAGAAGGTCATCACTTAAATCCGGAAGCCCGTCTTGCTTATTTGAGCGGTAATTTAATGATTTTTCTGATTTCATGGTCATGGCGACACATAATAATACATTTTTCATAATATTAACTACAATATTTATGATAAAATATAATTTCTGGAACTCTGGATTACGTGCCATCTTGTCTGTAAAAAGATATAAGAAAAAGGTTCCTGAAAAATAAAGGAAAAATGCGATAACAACCCAAAAATTGAAAGTGGAATAAACAAGCAAAGTATTGGAACTTTTGACCTGGTAAAATAAATAGTAAGCGCACAATAAGATAATAAGAATCGATTCGACTCCAGCCTCGAACGAACCAAACTCTCTGCCAGTATTATAAAAAATGTAATCTACCGATGCAAAAGCAATAAAGAATACCCACAAGAACGGGATCATTTTTTTAATAAAATTGTGTGGTAACAGAATGTAAATAAAATAGCAAAAAAAGGTGTACTCTATGATCGTAAATGAATATAGGAGCCATGCGAAATTAATGGCTTGAATTCTTTGCAGATAAAAACTTAATCCTTCATTTATGATACAATAAATGATGTAAAATAAAATTACCCTTAATGTTTTTTCACTACTATTTAATTTAAATAGGAAAAAAAATATTAAGGGCAATAATGGAGCTAAAATACCAATATACAATATCGTCATTTAAAATAGCAGTTGAATTTACTTCAAATATAACTGCATATTTTAAATTTTAGTATGTTACTTCAAAAATACAATGTTTTTGATTACTACTAGTTACCAATAAGGCTCCAGTCAATAATTATTCTATCTGCTACTATTCCATCATATTTTTCAATATCGCCAGTATTAGTAACTACTGAATAAGAAAGAATGTCTTTTCCTTCAGCATCAACGCCAGTGTAAACTAAATGTTCTTCATTATTTTCTGAAAGACATTTACGGAAGTTCATTCCTACACATCCTGGTTGATTTAAAATCTGGTCAATGATGTTGCGGCCGATGTAATAGCCTGGGGTTGCGTCAGGGTTAGCGTTTCTGAAGTTTTGTACTAATTGAGTACCTTCTGCTAATCCGATGTTTTCGCCTACTTCGGCGAGTTTTTTGGTTTCAAGTGCATTTTGTGTCATACCTGTAGTTTTTGTGGTTAAAAAAATGTTTCAGAAATAGGACAGCAACTTCGTAAAAAGAGAATTTACGGACAAGATGTTAATTTTGAATTTAATCAGTTATCTTTTGATTAAATGTAATACAGTCATGTTTTTTAACGAGAAAAATCAGCTATTGGATCTTAGAAATAAAGGTAAATATACGATGAATCGTTAGTAAAAATACTATTGAAAGTAGACTAGTATTTCAGGAATAAATATGGAGATATTGATAATACGAGTAGAAAACACGCACTTTTAAATTCCCGGTGTTGGATTTCACGAAGACAGAGAGGTTATCGTCTTTTGACCCGGGATTAGGTTAAAGAAAATTCGCTATGGTTGTGGCATGCGTGAGATTTGGTTTTTATGTTTCGTGATATTTTCAACATCACTAGAAATAGGATTTAGGCTATTGGAAAAATAAACTTGCATCAATAAATTCAAAATTATCTTAAACTTAATTTACTTCATATAGCGTTTTTTCGCATTTTAAGGTGCAGAATAAATACGGATTTTTGTGTTAAAACGCAAAATTTAACACGGGAAAATACGCTGAGTTAAATAGTAAAATTACTAAGAGATATTTTTTGATTAATGTCAATTCCGACGGTTGGAAACAGAAAATTAAGTAATATAGTAATCAATTAATCGTTATTGTTCATATATTTACACTATTCCTAAGATTAAATTAAATGCCACTAACTTCTACCATTAAGATCTCTATTGCAGATGATCACAAAATTTTCAGAGACGGAATTAAGATGGCTCTTTCTCCAAGGCAGGACTTGAAAATGTTGTGGGAAGCCGAGGATGGAAAGGATCTTTTACACAAAATGGCCATAAAAAAACCTGATCTGTTATTGATGGACATCAGGATGCCTGAAATAGATGGCATTAATGCAATAGAGTTGCTTCGAAAGGAGTATGAAGATTTAAAAATTATTGTCCTTTCGATGTATGATGATCAGCAAATGATCAGTAAAATGATGGAAATGGGCGCCAATGCCTATCTGACTAAAACAACCGATCCCGATGAAATATACGAGGCCATACTTACTTGTATGAACGAAGAGTTTTACTTTAACCAGCTAGTGAATAAAGCGGTAATGGGCAAATTGATGCATAAAAAAAGCGTCAACAGGCAATATGGCATTGAAGCTCCCATAAATTTCAGCGAAAAAGAATTAAAAATATTGCAGCTGCTCGGAGAGGATAAAACCACTGAAGAGATATCAAAAATAGTTTTTTTAAGTCCGCGTACAATTGAAAGTATTCGCCAAAACATGAAAACCAAGGTGGGCGCAAAAACGATCGGAGGATTGATCATGTACGGTATGCGCAACAAAATGATCGAATAGAATCCGACGCATTTTTTTCGAATGTACTTTGAGCAACCAATAATCTCATCAATAAATCACAGTAGAACAACATTTACCGGGCTTTCTTAATTTTTAGTTTTAACCAGATTTTTGTTGAGTTACTAAGTGTACTCCGCTTTATGTTGTGCTGTTTTGCAGTTGGTTGATCAGAAGCCTCAGATTTTTATCTATGTTAACAAGTTTGATTTGGGCTGACAAGCGCTTCATATCTTATTTTCAAACTCGCTGTAGTACTGGCTCATAATATCATGAATTTTCATTTTAAGCGTTTCATAATCATCATGGGGAGTAACATACACTGGTGAAAGAAAATGCATTTCCATATGTGAAGGCCAGAAATAGAACGTCTTTCCCGGCGGCAATATTTTTTTAGTATTAAAAAGCAATGTTGGCAAAATTGGAACGCCGGTTTCAATAGCTAATTTAAAAGCGCCATCGTGAAAATCCTTTAGCGGCAAATCGGACCTGTTTCGCGTCCCTTCAGGGTAAATGCACATGTGCATTCCCATCTTTAAGACGGCTTTCATTTTTCCGAAACTATCCCTTCTACTGTCTTTGCTTTTTCTGTCCAAAAGTATTGAGCCTCTTTTATAAATCAGCCCAAACAACGGTACTTTAGCCATATCAGCTTTTGCGATCGTTTTATTAGTACCGGGAATAAAGGGCGTAGCTACCGGAACATCCATCAACGAATTGTGATTGCAAGTAACAATATATTTTTCTCCGGGCTTGAAATTTTTCTTTCCCTTTACTTTTAGGGTGCAACCTGTAAAAAAGAAGAATATCTGCATCCAAAATTTCGAAATCTTCCTGAATATTTTCGTCCGTTTTGGTTCGGGTACCAATCCGATAATCCACATTATTAATGTAACGGGTATTAATGTAACAATAAAAGTAAGTAATGCCCAGGATGCAAATATTTTAGCAAGGATATTTTTCAAAATAGTTTTTTTATACAAAATTACAGTTTCCAGTCAATAGGAATTTTATGTTGTTTCATGAGCAATTCATTTGTCTTGGAAAAATGTTTACATCCGAAAAAACCATTGGCAGCGCTAAATGGCGAAGGGTGAGCGGCTTTCAAAACAAAATGTTTTGTCTCATCAATAAGCGGTTGTTTTTCCTGCGCAAATTTCCCCCATAAAAGAAATACAATTCCATTCTTTTCCTCTGAAAGTTTTTGGATAACGTGATTCGTGAACTCTAACCATCCGATTTTTGAGTGGCTACCAGGCTCATTTTGGCGAACCGTTAATGAAGCATTCAAAAGTAACACGCCTTGAGAAGCCCATTTTTCAAGATTCCCTGTCGAAGGTATCTCTATGCCCAGATCATTCTTTAGCTCTTTGAAAATGTTTATAAGAGAAGGTGGTGGCGCTATCTTGTCAGGTACAGAAAAACTAAGCCCGTGTGCCTGGCCACGATTGTGATAAGGATCTTGCCCTAAAATAACCACTTTTACTTTTTCAAAAGGTGTTTGCTTAAATGCATTAAAAATAAGAGGGCCCGGAGGATAAATAATTTTTCCGGATGCTTTCTCAGCTTTGAGAAATGTAGTAATGTGCTGAAAATAGATTTTGCCAAATTCGTCTTTCAACACATTTTTCCAGCTGTCTTCTATCTGTACATCCATACTCTTTCTTTTTTATAAGATGAAAAATTTCTGTTGAAATAAGAGTGATGAAGAAATATCAACTTTGATTTTTGCGAACGAATTTATTTTGGGGAAAGAAAAGAACTGATAACCCCAAAAAACGTAAAAAGTGACCCCGGCACGACTCGAACGTGCGACCCACAGCTTAGAAGGCTGTTGCTCTATCCACTGAGCTACGGGGCCAGTTATATGGCAATCTTCTTTCAATGTTTTGCTCAATCGAAAAAAGTTTTGCAAATATAGTTTAATTCGTTTGCGGATTAAAAAGAGCAGGTGATATTTTGCATTCTTTCTTAATCAATTACATCACACACAGCGAATAACAATCTTCGAAAATTGTTGCTTTACTATAGATTGTCAGGTTGCATTTTCTTCCATCATCATCATCTTCTCAAACAACTTTTCATATTCGGCATTCGCTTTGGACAATTGTTCTTTTTTCGAATTGTATTTTTTCTCCGCTTCTATAAATTTTTGCTGGTCAGAGTAAATTTCGGGTAGGGCAAGTGCGGCTTCTAACTGTTTCTTTTCTTTTGTAGTTTTAGAAACTTCTTCTTCTAATAACTCAAATTGTTTTTTTAATTTTTGTAATTCTTTTTGTTGGTCACGATTTTCGGATGGACGATTGTTTTGTTTAGCATCTACTTTTTTCTCAACATGAGTTGCTTCTGGCTTTTTAGCTTTGATATTTTCCAATGCTTTTCTTTCCAGCTTCCAGCGCTCCAATTCGTCATAAGTGCCCACAAACTCTTTTATCTTATAATCCTCAATCTCCCATATTTTGTTAGCAGTTTTATTTACAAAATACCTGTCGTGACTTACAAGAATATAGCTTCCTTCATATTTATTTAATGCTTCAATAAGAAGATCTACAGAATGCATATCGAGGTGGTTGGTAGGCTCATCAAGTAATAAGAAATTCGCCTTGCTCACAATCGTTTTTGCAAGAGCCACCCGTGCTTTTTCGCCACCGCTTAATACTTTTATTTTCTTTTCAACATCGTCTCCACTGAATAGAAAACAACCTAATAAAGTCCTTAACTCCAACTCGGTTTTTCCGCTTCCTGAATAATTCATTTCTTCCAGAACGGTATGTTCCATGTTTAAGGCCTCCAGCTGATGCTGGGCATAAAACGCGTCTTTTACATTATGACCTTCTATTCGTTTGCCTTCAAAGGGCTCTACTCCCGCTACCATGCGAAGTAAAGTTGATTTCCCTTTTCCGTTGGCGCCAATTAATCCTATTTTGTCGCCGCGGTTTATTTCAGCACCAGTATCCTCAACGATTTTTACATTACCAAAACTTTTGCTTGCGTCTTTTATAGTGGATAAAATTCTTCCCGGCTGATGGCCAATGGTGAAATTGATGCGCATGTTAGGCCTTTCCAATTCAGTATTTTCTATGCGATCAATCTTATTAAGGCGTTTTACAATACTCTGTGCTGCTGCGGCTTTGGAAGCTTTTGCCTTGAAACGTTCTACGAATTTTTCCTGTTGGCGAATATAATCCTGTTGATTTTCATAAGCGCGTTTTTGCAATTCAATACGCTGTTCTTTTTCCTGTAGATAATAAGAATAATTACCCGTATAAAAATGCAATTCCTGTTGATAGAGTTCTACAATTTTGGTAACCATTCTATCAAGAAAATATCGGTCATGCGACACAATTACGACCGAACCGCGATAATGTTGCAAATACTTTTCCAACCACTCGATTGAAGGCAAATCCAAATGGTTTGTAGGTTCATCCATCAATAGAACATCGGGATTCATTAAAATCATTTTAGCCAGTAAGACCCTCATGCGCCAGCCTCCACTAAATTCTTTGTAAGGTCTTTGCAGATCCGCATTTGCGAAGCCAAGCCCTTGCAAAATTTCTTCCGTCTTATGGTGAATATCGTACCCTCCGAGAACTTCCAATTCGTGTAATTTATCTCCATAAAGGTGTGCTAAAGATTCATCAGATGTTTTTTCTAATTCAACACCTATCTGCTCGATTTCTTTTTCCAATGCCCGCACTCTTTCGAAAGCGCTCAATGCTACTTCTAATATTGAATCTTCCGTATCAAAACTTAAAAGATCCTGGTGAAGAAAGCCGATGGTAGTTTCTCTCCCTTTCTCAACAGAACCCACGGAAGGGAGATATTGGCTGGTTAAGACTTTTAATAATGTTGATTTTCCCGTTCCATTGTAACCTATAAGTCCGATTCTTTCATTCGGTTGAATATGCCAGGTAGCATCTTTTACAATAACTCTTGCTCCAAATTCGAAGGTGACATTCTGTAATCCTAATAACATAAAAAAATAAGAAATTTGAAATAAGAAATAAAAAGTAGACTTTACTTTTTCAAAGCGTGCAAAATTAAGAAAATATAGGCATTTTTCGTTTAAATTGTATAACAAAAGGTTGCCATGACGTGGGTTGCTGAAGCATTTTGAATTTTATCTAATTTAAGTTCGTATCAGAGTGTACCACTTGTTTATTGGAGTACGACTTCACCACGTTGTATAGCGTATCTCTTTCTACGGCTTCACGACCTGCTTGTGAAATCAACATAACGAGTTCATCGGTACTCATCGACGGATTTTGTTCTTCGCTTCCGGCCATTGAATAGATTTTTGTAGAATCATCAATGGTCCCATCCATATCATCTACACCGAAGGATAAGGAAAGTTGTGCATTCTGCCTTCCAAGCATTGGCCAATAAGCTTTTAAATGGGGAAAATTATCCATGTAAATTCTTGCTACAGCATACATTTTCATGTCTTCAATAATAGATGATTCCGGCACATTGCTCATGTCATTATTCTGATTTCTAAATTTTAGTGGAATAAATGTATTAAAGCCATGAGTGGTATCTTGTAAATTTCTTAATCGGCTCATGTGATCGATACGGTGGCTGTAATTTTCTATGTGACCATAAAGCATGGTTGCATTGGTGTGCATTCCCAATGCATGCGCTTCTTCGTGAATTGTTAACCAACCTTCCGCATCTACTTTGTCGTGGCAGATTTGGCTTCTTATTTCTGCATCAAAAATCTCTGCGCCGCCGCCGGGCATCGATTGCAAACCGGCATCGTGTAATTTTTTCATTCCTTCCTTTACAGATAATTTCGCCTTGCGAAACATATAGTCTAGCTCTACTGCCGTAAATCCCTTAACATGCAGTTCTGGCCTGTGTGCTTTTATCTGTGAGATAAAATCGCAAAAAAAATCGAGATTCATTTTGGGATGAACGCCGCCTACAATATGAACTTCCGTAACTGGCTTCCCGTCATAGCTTTTTACGATGTCCATCATTTGTTCCGTCGTCAAAGTCCATCCTTCGTCGCGGTGAGCATATAACCTTGAATAAGAACAGAATTTGCAAGAGAAAACACAAACGTTCGTTGGTTCAATATGAAAATTCCGGTTAAAGTAGGTTTTATTGCCGTGTTTCTTCTCCCGGATGTAATTTGCTAATGATGCGCTAAGGCCCACGCTGGCTTTTTCAAAAAGAAATACTCCTTCCTCATCCGTAATTCTTTGGTCGGCTATGATTTTTTCGGTAATGAGTTTGAAAATTTTTCCTTCGGGTAGCGTGCTTATTAATTTCAATAATCCTTCGTCTTTAGTGGCTGGTTCCATAATGCGAAATTAAGTATTTACATTTTAGCATGGATGACACCTTTTCCTGTCAACTTTGGTTGTCCGATATGAAAATTTAATTTTTTCGCCTAGTGATTCAATCTAATATCGGCTTATTCCGACCACGCTTGCGTCTTAGAAAATCGATAACAATAGTATATTCATTATCTGGTGAATACTATTCCGAGATGAACTACACCGTATTTTTAAAAAAAAAGTAGAAAATATTTGGATTAATAAATTTCTTCCCTATTTTTGTTGTTCCTGAGCAACTAACGTGCTTCAGGGCTTTCCTCCAAAGATCTTCTGAAAACATCCAATTCGGATTTTTAATTACCTATTCCTTTTTCCTTGTTTAAAGCCACAGACTTACAATCTCACTTTGTGGGCTATTTTACTTAACTCTAAACTAAAAGGAATGAAACATTTCAACGCACTTTTACTGGTCGCGATTAGCGTGCTAACCTCTCAACTTGTATTGGCTCAAACAGGAGCTCTATGTAATGGAAACAAGGGACCCAACTTATTAGGTGCCCGTGGAACATTTAGTATTCCGTATATTACACCTAATGCTAACGCTGATAACTGTCTTCAATCAGGAAGCAATACTTACAATCCACTAAATAATGTGGGTAATAAAATAGATAACTGCGGTACCCCGACGAATGGAAATATATTTCCTTGTTCAGATTATGGCTATAGAGCAACGAGTCATAACGATCCGCCTCCCAATAATGGGATGCAAGACGAAACGACTTATTCTATTCTTAAAGTAATGGGTGATGCAACTGGTTCAAACTGTATCCATGACCCTATTTGGATTGCTGCTGATCATACCGGTGACCAGGGTTACTTTTTGGCTGTAAACGGCGCTCCGGATATCACCGTGTCTCCGATATTTTACCAGATCAAATCGATACCAGTTTGCACCGACGCTGATTATGAATTTTCTGCGTGGGTAATAAACATGATGCCAGACGGAACCACAGACGCGTCGCCCAGTATTTCTTTTGTGGTCAACGGTACAGATACTATCGGTACATCCGGGCACATACCTTATGATCACCAATGGCATAAAGTAGGTGGTTCATTTAGGCCCACCACTAACATCGTAGATTTAAAGGTAGTTAACTCTACTTCGGTTGCCGGGGGTAATGACCTTGGGTTAGACGATATTTCTTTCAACGTTTGCGCCTCACAAATTGTAGTAAACGGGCCGTCAGTCGCCACTGAAGGAAATACGGTTTCACCAATCTATACAATCACTGGTCCGTCTAATGCCGTTGCATCCTATCAATGGAAGGTGAGCAGGAACGGGGGTATCTCCTTTACCAATCTTTCCGGAGCAAGCACTTTTACTTATGACGGCAACGGATCGGCTACCTTGCAATATAATATTACTGGTGTATCTTCTGATCTTTCAGCGCAAAATTCAAATGGGAATATTTATAGGCTGGTGGTAGCCGCTTCAGCCCAGGGTCTTTCAAATCCCGATTGTATATACTTTAATGACTACGCGCTCGTGGTAGCAGAAGGCGGCCCTATGCCGGTAAAACTTACTTCATTTGACGGTACTTATTCAAATGGTGTTGCTACGCTAAACTGGCAAACCAGCCAGGAATTGAATAATGATCGTTTTGAATTGTACAGAAGTAATGACGGAAGTGATTTTGAACTGGCAGCTACCATAGCAGGTGCGGGTAATAGCTCTTTGCCTAGAGATTATATGTACCAGGATCGCATCAATCTTGATGGAAATGTATATTACAAGTTAAAACAAATAGACATCGATGGAAAATTCAGTTTCTCTAAAATAGTAAAACTTTCATCAAACGATAAGAAGGCTTCCTTTAAGGTATATCCGAATCCTTTCACGGATAATTTCATGGCTTCCTTCAATGCACCCAAAACAGGAATAGCAACGCTTTTGATCAGAAATACCAGTGGGCAAACTGTTTATAAGAAATCTCTTAGTGTGGTGGCCGGTGATAACACAGTTTCAATAAGTGCTCAGCAATTAAGCACTGGAATGTATTATATCACTATTGTAAATGATGACATTAGTTATAATGGCAAATTGCAAAAACTTTGATAGGGTAAATTTTTAAAATACAAACCGCGGCAACCTTATTGGTTGCTGCGGTTTTTTTTGATTGATTATTGTTTGAGGTACCATTTTCCCCTATAAATGTATCATTGCAATGAAAATTGTTAAATCACGTTTTAGCGGAGTGAAATATACTTTTTTGTAAGATGAAAAAAAACATTTATTTTGTAAGTAAGGAACTGAAATGTAACCTGCAGACATCAAAACAACACTTTTGAATGAAATTTAAAATTCTACTTTTTTTATTTTTTTATATACTTTCCTTTCATGCAAAGGCGCAATATTATTATTATAACGATGAATATTATGATAACCCGCTTACCTTCGAAGCTGGGATTTCATTTGGTCCAATGAATAGCCTTACAGATATTGGGGGCAGAAAAGGTAATGGAAGCGGTGGGGCAAAAGATTTGAATATTAAAAGCACCACACTTTCAGGTGGTATTTATTTGAGCGGACTTTATGAACATTTTTTAGGATTAAGGGTCGAAGGAACTTTTGGAAAAGTGCAGTCCAATGATAGCCTGCTTGCAGGGGTGAAATCTACGGCAATTGGGCGCTACAACAGAAACCTGAGCTTTAGAAGTCCAATAAGCGAGTTTTCGGTTTTAGCAGAATTCTACCCTGTTCAGTTTTTTAAAAATTTCAACCCGGACAGCCGTCCAACCTCTTTCGCGCCGTACATTGTAGGCGGTGTGGGTGTTTTTCATTTCAATCCCCAGGCTAATCTGAACGGTCAATGGATTGATCTGCAGCCACTTCATACAGAGGGCGAAGGATTTGTTGAATACCCTGAAAGCAAGCAATACAACCTTACGCAGATGAACTTTTCCTTCGGTATTGGTTTGGCGTACGAATTATCTCCGAAGTTTGATTTGAAAATAGAATATATTAGTCGTGTATTACGGACCGATTACCTGGATGATGTACATGGGAGATATATAGATCCAGGTGTCTTTTCCAAATATTTGAGCGGCACCCAGCTGGCTGATGCACTCATATTGAACGATCGTGGGAGGTCAGATGCAAAACCAAATGACAATACGAACCATCCAGGAGGCATAAGAGGTAATCCCAATAATGATGATTCTTATTTCTCGATTAATATTAAAGTCGGGTACATTTTCGGTAGGAAAAGAATATCCGGAGGCGGTAGCAGGAGCTTTAGAAATCAATACAAAAGCCCAAGACTTTTTTAATACATAAACTTTTTGCCGGAGTTTTGGTCACGTTTTAATATTTTATATACCTTAGCGATCTTTCAAAAGACCTTTTATGAAAAAATCCTATAGACCATTAGCTTATTTAGTTTTACTGGTGATTATTTTTATACTATTGCCTGATCTGATCCATGCGGGCGGCGGCCCTGGCGATCCTGGCGGCGGCGATGGCGGCATCCCGAACCCGAACTGCCCACCGGATGATATTTGCCCTATTGATAGTGGCCTTGTAGCTTTAATTGCAGTTGGTGTGGGATATGGAATAAAAAAGATTTGGTATAATAAAAAAGCTGAATCAATTTCTTAATTATTTATCCGAATGTCTGCCGGTAGGTAGGTTTCCTGCATTTGGTTTTTAAGAACAATAAAAGAGCATTGCCACTGTAAGTCAAAAAGGTATTCATTTTCACGCGATAATTTCCCTTCGAAAACCCTCCAATTTAGATTTTTTCATCTAAATTGCAACACCTGAAGCAGAACCCCGTTCATACAAATTTATTGCCATTCAAACTGAGTATGCATATTAATTATCAAGAATCCAGTAGCAGATACCCGGTAGCAGGTAGCAGGTCTCGGTTACCAGGTAAGAAGTGTAGGGTACGAGGTAAGGGCCGTCAATTTTCAAATTTCAATTTTCGACATTCAATTTTCGACATTCAATTTTCAACTTTTATAGTCCTCATTATACTTTTTTCGTCTTGTAGCTCCACAAAAAATACGACTTACTTTCAAAATATTCCCAAGGATACAATACTGACTAATTTGGTGTCAAAAGATTTTGAGCCTAAAATTCAAAAAGGGGATTTGCTGGGAATAACCGTTGCAAGCCTTAGCCCGGAAAATACAGCCATTTATAACGCACCTCAAAATGTGCAGGGCCCGCTTACCGGTTATCTCGTAGATGAAAATGGCGATATTCAATTTGTAAAATTAGGAACCCTGCATGTGGAAGGAATGACCCGCAAAGAGATAAAGGATACATTGGAAAAAAAACTGACCCCTTACCTTGCACAAGCGGTGGTGGCTGTAGGGTTTTTAAACCGGCACATCACTATGATAGGTGGAATATCGCCACAAATAATCCCGATGCCAAATGATAATATGACCATTTTAGATGCTCTTGCAGCAAGTGGAGGAATAGCGGAAAAAGGGAGGCCTGATAATATTTTAGTCGTAAGAGAAAAGGGGAATTCAAAAGAATTCAAAAGATTGAATCTTACTGATAACTCAATATTTTATTCTCCTTATTTTTATATGCAGCCCAATGATATAGTATATGTAGAACCTGTGAAGGAGAAGAAAGATCAATTTTTCAGAATATATTCTATTGTAATTGGCAGCGCTTCTTTTGTTTTTTTGTTACTTAGCCGTTTTCATTTATAACCCAATAGTCATTAAATGGAGGAAGAGGAATTTTTTAAAGAAAAAACAGAATCTAATATCTTTAAGCAGGTAATTTATAAATATCTGCCTTTCTGGCCTCTATTTGTAATTACGACGTCTGTCAGTATGTTCCTGGCTTATTTGGATTTGCGTTCACAGGTGCCCGTATACGTTGCATCTGCAAGAGCGTTATTGAAAGACCCGCAAAAGAGTGGAAGTGATTCTAAAGTGCTGGACGCGTTAAATATTTTTGGAGAAAAGAAAATTGTAGATAATGAAATTGTCGTGCTTCGCTCCCCTGACTTGATGACCGAGGTGGTAAAAGAACTTGATTTGTATGCCTTGGTCTATAATAAAGGGAACGTGCGTACCGAAGAATTGTATAAAGACAATTCACCGGTGCAGTTTGTAGCGCTCGATAAGGACGATCTTAATTTATATGGAACCTATTTTTTTTCAGTAGATTGGAATAAAAAAATTATTGAGATTGATAATAAAAATATTCCTTTCGATTCTACCGTTGTATTGGGTAAAAATGTAATAAGGCTGGATGTCAATCATGATTATAATCAAAATGTTGTAGGCAAAAATTATTTTGTCCAATTTCTTCCGCCAGGTGCCGCGGCAGGTTCCATTGTGGGAGGGCTTAAAATTTCTCCCTATTCTTACTCTTCCACCATTTTAAATATCTCTCTTGAAACGCCTGTACCCGAAAAGGGGCGTGATATTTTGAAAAAACTTCTTGAGATCTACAATGTGGATGGGGTTCAGGACAAAAATGAAATCTTAGAAAAAACACTTCATTTTATCGATGATCGACTGGGCATCGTTGCTTCGCAACTGGATAGTGTGGAAAGAAATATTGCTGGTTTCCAGGCAAAGACATCAGCAGTAGATCTTGGTACCCAGGCAACGGCCTATTTTAGTAACGTAACAGACCTCGACAAACAAAACGCCGCGATAGACCTTCAATTAGAAGGCCTTAGCGATATCAAAGCCTACATAGAGCGCAAAGGTAAAAAACCCGGCGTGGTACCTTCGCTCTTGTTAATTAACGATCCGTCGCTCTCCGGATTGCTGGATAAACTTTATACCGCAGAAATGCAGGCCGAAGCGGTAAAGAGTGTGACCGGTGAAAATAATGATGCAGCCGTTCTTGCCAATGCGGAAGTGGAAAAAATTAAGGGAGATATCAGGGAAAATATGACTAACATTCAGAGCAACCTGATGGTAATGAAAAACCAGGTTAATTCAGAGATTGCAGCCAATGATTACCTTCTTAAAAAAGTTCCTGAGCAACAAAGAGTTTTTCTAGACATCAGCAGGCAGCAGGCTATAAAAAATAATATCTACACTTTTCTGTTGCAGAAAAAAGAAGAAACAGCCATATCGTATGCTTCTACTACGCCCGATCTAAAAGTGATAGAATCCCCGGCATCTTACGGCCCGGTAAGGCCCGTTGACAAAAACTTTTATCTTGCCGGGTTAGTGATTGGGTTACTTGCCGGAGCCTTTATTGTTTTACTGAAAGAGATATTCAGCCGTAAGGTCTTGTTTCGTTCAGAAATTGAAAATAAAATTGACATTCCCATATTAGGCGAATTGGTGCAGGTTGCCGGGAAAGACTCCATTGTAATCATGGATGGAAAAAGAACTGTAATAGCTGAGCAATTCCGATCCATCAGAACAAATCTTGCTTTCATGGGCCTTAATGAAAAACGAAATACTTTAATGATAACATCAAGCGTTTCCGGTGAGGGTAAAAGCTTTGTTGCCATCAACCTGGCAATCAGTTTTACGCTCACAGGAAAAAAAGTAGCCTTGATGGAAATGGATCTTCGCAAACCCAAGCTTAGTAAAATTCTGAAAGTCAAAAAAACGCCGGGGATATCTAGTTTTTTAGCCGAGAAAGCAACCTTGGATGAAATAATTAAAGAAACTGAAATACCGGGACTTTATGTTGTTTCCGCAGGGCCTATCCCTCCTAATCCTACAGAGTTAATACAAAGTGATCGTTTTGAGGCGTTGTTTGCAGAACTTAAAACCCGGTTCGATTATGTGCTGTTGGATACTGCCCCGGTTTCGCCGGTTACAGATGCCCAATTGCTGCAAAAATTTGCCGATATTAATTTGTTTGTGGTACGTCATGCGGTTACGCCAAGAGTGTTCCTTACTATGATTGAGGCGTTGCACAAGCAAAAGAAGTTTAAGAATATGTCGATGGTATTTAATGGGATTAAGCCACGCGGATTTAATATTTACGGATATGGTTTTGGTGGTTATGGCAACGGATACGGATACGGATATGGTTATGGTTATGGTTACGGAGGCGAGTATGGTGGAGGATATTATTTGGAAGAAAAGAAAGGACTCAGGGCATTTGTAAAAAAACTTTTTCGTAAATAAGAAAAAATAAATTATTAGAAAGATGTACCCGTAATGACTTCAGTTAAAAATTTATGTAACTGAGGAATAGCAAAGCTTTGGGTAATTCGGAATTGAAAATTAAGAGTTGATAATTGGGAATTGAAAATTGGGAATTGAAAATTAAGAACTAAAAATAAATCGTCATCGAATCTATAAAAAAGACTTGGTACGCGGTATACACCAAGCCCCGTTGGGAAAAGAAAGTGGCTTCATTACTTCTTGAAAAAGGAATTGAAAATTATTGCCCCATTAATAAAGTAACACGACAATGGAGTGATAGAAAAAAAGTAGTGTTCGAACCTGTATTCAAAGGATACGTTTTTGTAAAAGTGGAGGATGACAAAAAATGGGAGATAAAAAGTGTCACCGGGATTTTGAATTTTGTTTATTGGCTTGGGAAGCCTGCTGTAATACGTGATGACGAGATTGATATTATCAGGAAATTCCTGAATGAATTTGATGATGTGCAAGTAGAATCCAAAGGGTTTGTTGTCAATACAGAAGTACGCATCAAGCAGGGAGTACTTATGAATTACAACGGTATTGTGGTAGAAGTATTGGGCAATAGGGCTGTCGTGAAAATTGATACGCTCGATTTACAATTAAGCGCGCATTTTGATAACAAGAATCTCGAGTTGTTATAGTGAAAGTCAATAGGACTTAAAAGCAAAAACTTCTCTTTTTGTTGGTTTACTGCGTTCTAATTAAATTTCTCTATTGTCCTTATCCGTGCGAGTTCAGGCATTAGCATCCTAACAACCCTTCAAGTAATTCGACAGCTATCGAAATATGACTATATCAATTCAAAATAATAATTCATGGAAAAGAGTTCAAAAATATATGTAGCAGGCCATCGGGGCCTTGTCGGCGGGGCGATAGTAAGAAAATTAAAAGACGAAGGTTATCAGGATCTTCTATTAAAAACTTCCGCGGAGCTCGACTTGCGCGACCAGCGATCTGTAAAAGAATTTTTTGAGAAAGAAAAACCGGAATACGTTTTCCTTTCTGCAGCTAAAGTGGGAGGTATCAATGCCAATAATATTTATCCCGCCGATTTTATTTATGACAATTTATGTATTCAGAATAATGTGATACACCAGTCATATAAAAATAGTGTAAAAAAATTATTGTTTCTGGGCAGCAGTTGTATCTATCCAAAAAATGCTGACCAGCCTATTAAAGAAGAATATTTATTGAGCGGTTACCTGGAACCTACCAACGATGCCTATGCTATTGCAAAGATCGCAGGGCTAAAGATGTGCCAGTCTTATCACAAACAATATGGATGCAATTTTATCAGCGCGATGCCTACCAATTTATATGGACCCGGAGATAATTATGATTTAAAAAATTCCCACGTACTACCCGCATTGCTACGCAAATTTTTCGAGGCTAAAATGAATGGTGAACCCACAGTAACTATCTGGGGCACTGGTAATCCGCGTCGTGAATTTTTGCATGTGGATGATCTCGCTTCCGCGTGTTTTTTCCTGATGGAAAAATATGATGCCCCGGATATTATCAATGTGGGTGTAGGCAAAGATATTTCTATAGCTGAGATGGCAGCCATGATCAAAAAGATTTCGGGATATGAAGGCAAGATGGTTTTTGATACTTCAATGCCCGATGGTACTTTTCAAAAATTGTTAGACATCAGCAAGATTGCCTCATTGGGTTGGCAACCTTCCATTGGTTTTGAAGAAGGCCTGCAACGAACTTATACAGAACAGTTTTTAGTTCAAACTGCATAGCTTTTGACCTTACTGGTTTTTTATTCTTTTATTTTTCCTCCCGATAGCGATCGGGACTAATTTTCACATCATAGCTTTGTGTAGAATTTCCGGCATTATCAATCCTTCCTTACCACCTGAATTATTAAAAACGATGGTAAAGGAAATGTGCCGTATCCTGCAACATGGCGGCCCGGATGATGAAGGTATTTTTGCCTGTGATGACTACCACATGGTTTTAGGCCATCGTCGTTTGTCGTTGCTTGACCTGTCTGAAGCCGGCCACCAGCCTATGAGTTACGGTGAAGGGCGTTATCAAATCTCCTTCAATGGGGAGATCTATAATTACCTGGAACTTAAACACCAGCTGATAAGTTTAGGCTACACTTTCAAAACCCAAACAGATACAGAAGTTATTTTAGCAGCATTTGCCGCATGGGGAACGGATTCATTCAACAAGCTGAATGGCATGTTTTCCTTCGCGTTGTGGGATCACCAAAATGCAAAGCTCTACCTGGTAAGAGATCCTTCTGGCATCAAGCCGCTTTATTATGCAGCTACAAAAGAAGGGCTTGCTTTCGCATCTGAAATACGGGGATTTAAACCTGTCCCTTATTTAAAAGAAGAAAACGTTTTATGGCCGGTTTACCTGATGGCTTATGGTCATCTGCCCGAGCCTGTTACGGTGTTAAAGCACGTGCGGCCGGTGCCAAAAGGTTCTTTTTTATGCTACCATGCAAAAGATGGCACATCGTCTATCCGGTCTTATAAAGAGTTTTATTTTAACTCAAAAATATTTAAACGGGAGGAGGCTATTTTTCAGATTAAAGATATCTTACAAAAATCAGTAAAGCGACATCTCATAGCGGATGCGCCTATCGGTGTTTTTTTAAGTGGCGGATTAGATTCAGGAATTGTCTCACTGCTGGCTGCATCCGATCAGCAAACGAAGGTAAATACCCTTTCTTTGTTTTTTGAAGAAGATGAATTTTCAGAAAAAAAGTACCAGGATATTTTGTTGCAAAAAATGTCCTGTGCCAGCAATCAACATCTTTTAAAAGAAGCAGAATTTCATGAAAGTCTTCCTGCCATATTGCAGTCAATTGATCAGCCGGGCGTTGATGGCATCAACACGTGGTTTATTAGCAAGTATGCCCGGGAAAACGGGCTGAAGGCGGTATTGTCCGGCATTGGAGGCGATGAATTATATGGAGGCTATCCTTCTTTTAAAAGAATGGAAAAAGTAAAACTCCTTGAAAAGCTGCCGCGGCAACTTTTCAAGACAGGGAAATACACAAGCCTCAAAAGCTTAAGGCGTTTGGGTTATTTAGGCCTGGAAGGTGCCACCGGTAAATACCTTTTTTTGCGCGGACAGTTTATTCCTTTTGAAATTGCAGCGCATCTGAATATTGCTGAAGAACAAGTGTGGCAGGCATTAAGGGAACAACCCGTTTGTGAAAACATAAATCAATTAAGCGCTTATAACCAGGCAAGTTGGATAGAATTAAACTTGTTCATGCAAAACCAGTTGCTGCGCGATGTAGATGTAATGAGCATGACGCATGGCGTTGAAATAAGGGTCCCTTTTCTTGACAGGGAATTTGTAGATCTTTCCATGCAAATCAACGATCAGCTAAAGTCGGATGGAGAACTCCCGAAGCAACTGCTGATTGATTCCTTCAAAGATATTTTGCCTGAACCCGTTTGGAACAGGCCCAAAATGGGGTTTGGTTTGCCGTTTAAAAAATGGCTTGCCAATGATGAATTCGTAAAGGATTTAATTAAGCCCGACGGTAGCGATTATAAAAATTTTGCCTCCGGAAATATGCACTGGTCGCAGTTCCTGTCATTGGTCTTACTGAAACAACGGGGTATTGAGATCCCTGCGGCAGAGATAATAAAAGGCACCAGTATCAACAGAAACGAGCCAGAAGAAAACTTTTCTGTTTCACAGGAAAACGGTGAACAAAAACAAAAAAAGAAAATACTGTTTCTTACTTTAAGAACTTTTTCTATCACCGGCGGCATTGAAAAGGTAAGCAAGTTGGCGGGCAAAGCCCTCTATGATTTGTCACGCGAATTGGGAAGTGAACTGAGTGTGTGCTCCATGTATGATGATCAGGACGATGTAGATGAAAAATATTTTCCAAATAAGAACTTCAAAGGTTTTGGCATCCGGCGATTGACGTTTACCCGAAAATGCGTTCGGATGGGAACGAAAAACGACACGGTTATTTTGAGCCACGCGAATCTTTTACCGGTCGGTTATTTCATCAAGCTATTTTCTCCTTCGACAAAATTGATTCTGCTTGCCCACGGCATTGAGGTGTGGGAGCCGTTTAAAGGATTTAAAAAGAAAATGCTTTTTAAATGTGATCAAATATTCGCGGTCAGTAAACACACCAAAGATGTCATCATCGAACTAAATGGATTCCCGGAAGAGAACATCAAAATCCTTAATAATTGCCTCGATCCGTTTTTAGAAAAGCCCGTGCAAAAAGAAAGAGAAACGTATCTTCTTGAAAGATATCATCTAAAGAAAGACGACGTTATTTTGATGACCCTTACAAGGCTTGCGGCCAAAGAAAGATATAAAGGGTACGACATTGTTATTGAAAGCCTTCAAAAATTGAGAGCTTCTTATCCTGGTCTTAAATATTTAATTGTAGGAAGGTATGATGATGAAGAAAAGAAAAGGTTAGATACGATCATTGAAAATGCAGGTCTGCAACAGCAGGTAACTTTTACAGGCTTTGTGCCGGATGAAGAATTGGCCGATCATTTTAACCTGGCGGATGTTTATATCATGCCCAGCGAAAAAGAAGGTTTTGGAATCGTCTTTATTGAAGCGATGTATTACCGAAAGCCTGTGATTGCCGGCAACAAAGATGGCTCTGTTGACGCACTCCTCAATGGAAGGCTGGGACTGTTGGTAAATCCTGGAAGCCTCGATGAGGTTACGTGTGCCATTACAAAAATGATGGGGAACAGCGGGCAATATCTTCCCGATGAAAAACTGCTGATGGAAAATTTTAGTTTCCCTGCTTACAAGGAGAAGTGGAAGGACTTGCTGATGGAGGCTTCGTAAATTCGTATCTTTTTATTCGTCATTGCGAGGCACGAAGCAATCTTTTCTTTTGCGTCATTGCGAGGCGCATCAATGAAAGTTGTTAATTGAAAAAAATATGTGCGCCGTGGCAATCTTTTGAATTGAAGGTAGCATGTTCTTTTCGCGTTATTGCCAGGCACGAAGCAATCTGTAATTTAGAAGGATTCACCTCCTCAATGTAGAGATTGCCGCGTCGCCAAGTAATCTTACAGAACCGATGATGATTTTACAGGCTTCTCGCAATGACGTAAATAAATATTCGTTTACTGTTACCTGTTAAAACACATTACGACCCATTAAAACACAAACAATCGAACCTGATACCTCATACCTGATACCTGACACCACCTCCGACGATCAATGGGACATGATCATCCAGCCAAAGGCTCATTTGTTCGACCTGAATCTAAAGGAAGTGTGGCGTTACCGCGACCTGCTGTTGCTGTTTGTAAAACGCGATTTCATTGCACAATACAAGCAAACCATTCTCGGTCCCCTGTGGCATTTGATACAGCCCATCTTTACTACCATCATGTTCCTGTTGGTATTTGGGAAAATTGCCAACATACCCACCGACGGTGTTAACCCGATTCTGTTTTACATGAGTGGCATCACCATCTGGAATTATTTTTCAAGCTGCCTTAATAATACGTCCAGCACTTTTGTAGCCAACGCGGGCATTTTTGGAAAAGTATATTTCCCACGGCTCATCATTCCGTTGTCGAATGTATTGTCCAACATCGTGAAATTTGGCATCCAGTTTTTATTGTTGCTGGTGATGATGATCTATTATTCTTTCAAAGGTTTTCCGATTCATTTTGGCATTGCATGGTTGTGGATACCTGTTTTATTGATGATGATGGCCGGCCTCGGACTTGGCCTCGGAATTATCATCTCGTCACTCACTACCAAGTACCGCGACCTGACGGTATTAATAGGTTTCGGTGTACAACTACTCATGTACGTTACACCCATTGTGTATCCCTTGTCATTTATAAAAAATAAATGGTACGGCAAATGGATTCAATGGAATCCGCTAACACCGATAGTGGAAAGTTGGAAATATGCTTTGTTTGGAAGAGGAAGTTTTGATATCGCGGGCCTGTTATACAGCAGTGGCATTATCATATTCATCTTATTTGTTGGTTTGCTGATTTTCAGCAGGGTGGAAAAGACGTTTATGGATACGGTGTAGTTGTTGCCACTAACCTGCCTTTGTCGGACAGACAGGTTTCACGAATTTGCACGAATTGTTTTCAACCACCGACAATTTGAATGCCGCCCGTTTTCTCCATTAGATTTACAGTTGCAGGAAAAAATGTAAATTTGGTAAACATCCATAATACACTGGTAAAAATGCTAGATAGAAAAGAAATATTGAAAAAGTTACAAGTCTTAAAGCCCGTATTGCAAAGAGATTTCGGGTTAACTGAGATTGCTTTATTCGGATCTTCCGCACGGAGCGAAAATAGAGTCGATAGCGATATTGATTTACTGATTGATCTTTCGAAAAATACTTCTTCTGATTTCTTTAATATTGCATTTCAATTAAAGGATTTATTTCATCCTGTAAAAGTGGATGTAGTAACAAAAAAAGGGGTTAAGCCCGCTTATTTTAAATCCATCGAAAAGAACCTGATTTATGTCTAAACGGGATGAACTTTTATTTTATCCTATACCAAAAATATCCAACGGTTTCTTTCAAATAAATATCCCAACTCATCAGTACGGAAGGCTTTGGCAAAAGATCCCAAAAAGAAGAACTTCCCCTGCCAGCGGTATAGTTGCAGGGAAAAGGAACCACAGGCACACCGGCCTTTTCAAAGATGAGTGCGGCCCGCGGTACATGATAAGCCGAAGTGATCAACAGGTAAGGTGGTTTTAAATTTTGCGCATCAAGAATTTGTTTGGAGTAAAGCGCATTTTCCTGTGTATTGTTTGATTTGTCTTCTACAAAAATCAACGAATCGGGAACACCGAAAGTTTTCAATTCACCTTTTACCCAGGCGCCTTCACGAAAATGATTGTCTTCAGTTTTACCATTACCGCCGCTAACCAGGATATGTTTAATAATACCAAGGCGATACAGTTTCACCGCCTGGATAAAACGATCAGCAGTGGAATTGAAATACCCGCTGTCTTTCTCGTCGGGGCTTGCAAAGCCGCCGGCTACAATGCCGCAACTATATTGTTTCGTCGTATCAATCGCAACAGGTTTTGGTTGCCATGTTTTGGCATATAAATTAAACAACCATTCATTGCCAAACAAAAGAAAGATAACCAATGAGCCGATCCAACAGATTTTTTTTAACGATCGCTTCCGGATGGCCACTGAGACAATCAGCAAAATAATGATCCAGTTTAGCGGCGATAATAAGATAGAAAATAAAGAAGAAGAGAACTGATGCATTCAATAAATTTTGATAAAAATAAAAGAAAGATAGTATAGTGCTTTAAAAAAAATGATGCTTTCGAAGGAGATGAAGAAAGAAAATCGTGAGACTCGACTTCAGGATGAGGATCGCAAAGAAGAAGAATCCCTTGGTGCTCCTTCGAGTGCTTCGTGACTTCGTGTGAAAAGAAAAGAAAGAAAAGCTCTTCGCACAAAGCCACAAAGAGCACTAAGATTCACAAAGAAGAAAAAAAACTTAGTGCTCCTTCGTGTACTTCGTGGCTTCGTGTGAAAAGAAAGAAAGCAGTCTCGCACCAAGCCACAAAGAGCCCCAAGATTCACAAAGAAGAAAAAAAACTTAGTGTACTCCGTGGCTTAGTGTGAAAAGAAAAGAAAGAAATGCATCTTCGCACCAAGCCGCAAAGAGCACAAAGGTTCACAAAGAAGAAAAAAAACTTAGTGCTCCTTCGTGTCCTTCGTGTACTTCGTGACTTCGGGTGGAAAGAAAAGAAAGGCAGGTTCGCACCAAGCCGCAAAGAGCACCAAGGTTCACCAAGAAGAAAAAAAGCCTTCGTGCTCCT
>DATCFI010000308.1:0-44855 GCA_036509585.1 Hanamia sp.
TGAATGAATTCTTTTATCGCTTTAACAGACGGGGATTTGATAAAACTATATTTCACAACCTTCTAGAAAGAATGGTTAAGAGTGACCCCATTTATCAAAAGGTATTCACGACTTAAACGATTTATTCTATTTATTTATTTACTGAGCTAAAAAAAGAGCCGGTGAATTTCACCGGCTCAAAAATAAATAGTTAGAGAAATTAAGCTACCTCAACATCAGCGCCTGCTTCAGCCAATTTGTTCTTAATTTCTTCCGCTGTAGCCTTGTCAACGCCTTCTTTAACTGGTTTAGGTGCGCCATCAACAAGTTCCTTAGCTTCTTTCAATCCCAGGCCAGTAATTTCTTTTACAAGTTTTACAATACCCAGTTTGTTAGCGCCCGGAGCTTTCAGAATTACATCAAAAGATGATTTTTCTTCTACTGCTGCTGCACCACCGCCGTCGCCACTTACAACAACTGCTGCTGCAGCAGGCTCAATGCCATATTCTGATTTTAAGAATTCAGCTAATTCCTGAACTTCTTTTACTGTTAAGCCTACTAAGTTTTCGGCTAATGCTTTTACGTCTGCCATGATTTTTTAGTTTAATTTTTTCCACCTTCTTTTCATTTTATGATCCGGTGGAGGGTTTTAAAAAAATTTGTTTCTTATTTGACGAGCTGATTAGTTAATGAGCTGATTTGCCAATTAGCTAATTTGCTAATGAAATACAATTACGCTTCTGGTTCAGTCTTTGAATCAGCTGATTCTGGAGCTGACGCTGTTTCAACTTTCGCTTCCACTGTTGGAGCTTCAGTTTTTTCTTCTTTAGCTACCTCAGCCTTTGCTTCACGAACATCGGTAGTATCAGGCCTATTTTGTAAAGCGCCAATTACTCTTTGAATTGGAGACATCAGCAATCCGATCACTTCACCAATCAATTCATTCTTGGTTTTGATCTTGGTAAGATTTACCAATTGATTATCACCTATAAAAATATCGCCATTTAAAAACGCAGCTTTCAATACAGGCCTGTCGCCATTCTGCGCTTTGCGGAAACTGCTGATGATAACAGCAGGATCTTTTGGGCTTTCGCTGAACATTAAAGCTGTTACCTGGTGCAATGACTCGTAAATACCTGCATATTTTTCATTATCAAGGCTTTCCAATGCTTTTTTGATCAGCGTATTTTTAGCCACTTTCATTTCCACCTGCTTATCAAAGCAATGCCTGCGAAGATTTGTAACCTGCGCTACTGAAAGGCTTTCTGTATCGGTAATATAGAAATTAGAATACTGTGAAAACTTACTTTTCAACGCTTCTATTACTTCCTGTTTTTGTTCTTTGTTCATACAAATTTGTTTTGCTGCTTATGAATTAAAGGTCGTTCAGAAGCAAATAATTTTATTTAGTTCTGTACTGATTTGGCGTCAATCAAAATGCCAGGGCTCATGGTGCTCGCCATGCTAAGGCCTTTCAAGTAAACTCCTTTTGAAGTAGCAGGTTTTAATTTCACGATTGCGTTTATTAATTCCTGTCCATTGGCTTCTATTTTTTCCGGAGAAAAACTAACTCTGCCTATAGATGCATGAATAATACCTACTTTATCAACTTTGAAAGCTATTTTACCGCCTTTTACATCATTGATTGCTGCTACTACATCATTAGTTACTGTTCCTGTTTTTGGGTTCGGCATCAGGTTTCTTGGCCCGAGTATTTTACCCAAACGTCCGATCTTAGGCATTACAGAAGGAGTAGCAATGATTACATCAACATCAGTCCAGCCGCCTTCAATTTTTGTTATGAATTCGTCAAGGCCTACAAAGTCAGCGCCTGCTGCTTTTGCAGCTTCTTCTTTATCCGGAGTGCAAAGCACCAATACCTTTTTTGTTTTTCCAGTTCCGTGAGGAAGCGACACCGTGCCGCGCACGGCCTGATCAGCCTTTTTAGGATCTACTCCAAGACGGATGTGAAGATCTACGGAACTGTCAAATTTGGTAGTATTTATTTCTTTTACTAACGCCGAAGCTTCTTTTAGCGAGTACGCTTTATCAGCCTCTATTTTGGCGTTAGCTTCTTTTCTTTTTTTACTAATCATTTTTAAAAAGTTTTTCTCTTTTACAATTTAATTTTCCCACGGGGCTTTTCCGTCAACGGTTAAACCTATGCTGCGAGCGGTACCTGCTATCATTTTCATAGCACTGTTAAGACTGAAAGCGTTCAGGTCTGCCATTTTATCTTTGGCAATTTCTTCTACCTGATCCCACGATACTTTGCCCACTTTATTTCTGTTAGGCTCTTTACTGCCTGACTTAACTTTAGCGGCTTCCTTTAGCTGAACTGCAGCGGGAGGGGTTTTGATGATAAATTCAAATGATTTATCGCCATAAACTGTAATGAGAACGGGAAGTACTTTCCCTTGTTTGTCCTGGGTTCTTGCATTGAATTGTTTGCAGAACTCCATGATGTTGATTCCTTTGGAACCTAGTGCAGGGCCTATTGGCGGTGCAGGATTGGCATGTCCTCCTTTACATTGGAGCTTGACATAGCCTGTGATTTCTTTTGCCATGTTTAAATTTTTTGGTGTTAACGTCCGTCTTGACCGAACTCCCAATTTCTCCCGACTTCATCCCGATTGTTACCAGGATTTATGATCGGATTCTTAAAAGAACTTTTTTTGGGATTGCAAAGGTATCGAAATAAATTATTCTGCCAAGAAGTTTTTTTAGGAATTTTTTATTCTAAGAATGGTCTCTCAATGGTAACCTCTCAAGTTAGCTTGTTCCTACACTAACGCCTCATACAACACCTCCACCGGATGCAACGCCTTTACGCCTGTTCCATCTTTTACCTGGTGGCGACAGCTTGTTCCGGGAGAAGCGATTATCACGTCAGCAGGGGTATTTCGCACTGTGGGAAATAAAACTAACTCACCGATTTGCATAGACAGATCGTAATGCTCTTTTTCAAAACCAAATGAACCCGCCATGCCACAACAGCCGGAGCGGATCTCCTCTGCCGAATAATTTTCTGGCAAGGACATCATTTTTAGAGAAGGTGCTGTTGAAGATAATGATTTTTGATGGCAATGCCCCTGAAGCTTGATATGACGCTTTTCGGTGGTGAATGAACTTTTTTTGATGTTTCCTATTTCGATTTCATGGGCAATAAATTCGTCGATTATAAAAACATTTTTGGCCAGCGCTTTGGCCGTTGTAAGGTCTTCGTCATCTGCCAAATCAATATACTCGTCTCTGAAAGTAAGTATGGCACTGGGCTCTATACCAATTAATGGAATGTCTGCCGTTACCAATTTGCTGAATATCGCTACATTTTTCTTTGCAATTTCTTTTGCCTTTCTAATTAGACCTTTCGACATCCAAGCTCTCCCACTTTCTTCATGGTCAGTCATCATCACGTCGTACCCTAATTTTTCCAATAAAAGAACGGCCTTCATGCCAATTTCAGTGTCATTGTAATTAGTAAATTCGTCACAGAATAAATACACTTTTTTATTTTTCACCTGACTGCCTGCAGCCATGGGTTGCCCATTCCCTTTACGCTGCCTTTTTCTTTTCTCAAACCATTTTCTCAAACTCGTTTTGTACAAAGTAGGCATGGAACGCTTTAAAGCAAAACCTGAAAACCGCTTTATTACATTACTAATTGCAGGAGTTGTCATCATCCAGTTATAAATACCCGGAGCAATGGAACCCAATTTTGCCGCACTATTAAAATTCGCAATAAGCTTAGAGCGGAAAGGCACTCCGTTCGCATCATAATATTGCTGAAGAAACTCTGCCTTTAATTTAGCCACATCTACGCTTGAAGGGCATTCTGATTTACATCCTTTGCAGCTAAGGCATAGATCCATTACTTCATAAATTTCTTTATGGTCAAATCGATTCATTTTACTGGAATTGGTAAGGAACTCTCTCAGAATATTAGCCCTCGCTCTGGTGGTATCCTTTTCATTTTTGGTTGCCATATATGAAGGACACATCGTTCCTCCTGATAAATGCGTTTTGCGACATTCGCCTGTACCATTGCACTGCTCAGCATGTTGAAGTATGTCCTGGTTATGAAAACGGAATACTGTTTTAAACTCCGGCGTTTTTTGTCCGGGCGTATAACGCAGCATCGTATTCATCGGTGGTGTGTCGACAATTTTATTTGGATTGAAAATATTATCAGGGTCCCAGGTGTGTTTAATACTTTTGAATAATTCGTAATTCTTTTCGCCCACCATTTGCTTAATAAATTCGCCACGAAGCCTGCCATCGCCATGTTCACCGCTTAAAGAACCTTGATATTTTTTTACCAAATCCGCAATCTCCTGTGCTATGATTCTGAAAAGCCGGTTGCCTTCTTCAGTCTTTAAATTAATGATCGGACGTAAATGGAGTTCACCGGAACCTGCGTGTGCATAATGGACAGAGAACAAACCATACTTCTTCAAAATCTTATTGAATTCTTCAATATATGCAGGAAGGTCATTGGTGTCAACAGCAGTGTCTTCAATTACAGGAACGGCTTTTTCATCTCCGGGCAAATTGCTCAACAAACCCAGACCTGCCTTTCGGAGTGTCCATATCTTTTTGGTGTCATCACCGAACAATAAAGGAAAATGATACCCTAGTCCCGCTTCACGCATTTCCTCTTCGCATTCTTTCGCAATCTCAATAATACCTTCACGAGTGGCCGCAGAAAATTCAACCACTAAAACCGCTTCCGGATCTCCCTTTACAAAAAATCTGTTTTTACTTTGTTCAATATTTTCTTTGGTGCATTCCAGGATATAATGATCAATCAATTCACTGGCGCGAGGCTTATGTTTTAAAGCAATCAGGTTTCCGCGCAACGCATCATCAATAGAATTAAAATGAACACACAGCAACCCCGTTTCTTTCGGAGGCAACGGAACTACATTCAGTTTTATTTCAGTAATAAAAGCAAGCGTTCCTTCAGAACCAGCGATTAATTTACAAAAATTGAAATCTTCTTTTCCGGCTATAAACGGAGCAGTATCTAGTAACATGTCCAACGCGTAGCCAGTATTTCTTCTCTCAACGCTTTTCTTTGGAAACTCCTTTCTTATTTCCTGTTGATTATCATAATTGCTTAAGATGCTTCTAACATTTTTATAAATCCCAGATTCCAGGGTTTTGCCTTCACATTTCTCATGAAATTCGTCAATACTTACCGATTTAAACACCGCATCACTTCCATCGCTGAGCAAGACATTCACTTCCAATAAATGTTCTCTCGTGCTTCTGTAAATTATTGAGTTAGAACCGCAGGAATTATTGCCCACCATACCACCCATCATGGCTCGGTTAGCAGTGGACGTTTCCGGCCCAAAGTATAACCCGTGTGGTTTCAAATACATATTCAGTTCATCCCTGATCACACCCGGCTGCACGCGAACCCAATTCTCTTCTTTATTTAATTCAATAATTTTCGTAAAATTTTTTGAGACGTCCACTACAATACCGTTTCCTACTACCTGTCCTGCGAGTGAAGTGCCCGCTGCTCTTGGAATTAATGAAGTATGATTTGTTTTCGCAAATGAAATTAATTTTTTGAGATCATTAATTGTAGCCGGGATCGCTACCGCCAACGGTTTCTCCTGGTAAGCTGATGCATCCGTTGCATACAATTGCCGCATGGTATCATCTGTATATAATTGTCCGTCTAATTTTTGGGATAAATTTTTCAACTCTTCGTTCATAAAATATTCTTCGTTATAAAAATGGCAAAGCTAAAACGTTTTGAAAGCAAATTTACTTTTATAAAACTTTTTTACTTTACAGAAATTTAATCATAATATTTATTTGGGTCCATATTCCCTTTAAGTCTCAATAAAACATCCGATAGAATTAGCACGATTCCCTCTAAATTTGCGCAATGAAGATATTACTCCTGTATTTAAAGCCCTATAAAAAATTAATCACTTTTGCACTTTTTCTTGCTGCAACCAATCAGGTGTTTTCTTTATTTTCTCCGTGGATAGCAGGTCGGATTCTTGATTTATTTGCCAATCATCCTCACGTTTTTCCGGATAAAACCCCAAGGAATGAGCACCAATTTTTTTTCGGCGAAGGGGTATATCACGGTTTGTTGTTTTTCCTGATGCTGCTGATAGGAACGGCTATGGTTAGCCGCATTGTGAAGGCGTTCCAGGATTATTTTGGTAATGTGCTGATACAAAAATTTGGCGCCACTATTTTTACAGATGGGCTCAAACACAGCATGCGCTTGCCTTACCAGGATTTTGAAGACCAGAGCAGTGGAGAAACTTTGTCGATCTTAACGAAAGTGAGAGTCGATACAGAAAAATTTATCACTAATTTTATCAACGTATTTTTTGTTATCATCGTGAGCGTCATTTTTATTTCTATTTACGCGTTCAAACTAAACTGGATGATCATGCCCGTATATGTTGTGGGCATTTTAGCAATAGCAATCGTTACAAGTTTGCTCAGTAAAAAAATAAAAGTTATACAAAAGACGATTGTTTCAGAAACTAATTCACTTGCTGGCACTACTACCGAATCGTTGCGAAATATTGAATTGGTAAAAAGCCTCGGATTAACCGATCAGGAAGTAACGAGGCTTAATAATAATACTTTTAAAATATTGAAACTGGAGCTTCGAAAAGTAAAAAGCATCCGAACTTTAAGTTTCATCCAGGGAACGATGGTTAATTTTTTGCAACAGCTAATAACCTTTACTTTACTATGGCTGATATTCAAAAATTCTATTACTCCCGGCCAATATCTTTCATTAACCTTTTATGGATTTTTTCTTTTTGGCCCAATGCAGGAAATCGGAAATATCATTATTTCATACCGGGAAGCCGAAGCTTCCTTGGGTAATTTTGATGTCTTGATGTCCAAACAACCGGAAATAAAGCCTGCAAAACCGGTAACAATTGAACAGATCGTATCACTTGAATTCATCAAAGTTTCATTTAAACATCAATCTGCCCAGCAACCTGCCTTAATGGATATAAATTTTAAAGTAAAAAAAGGAGAAACCATTGCGTTCGTTGGCCCGTCAGGTTCCGGCAAAACAACATTGGTAAAGCTTTTGGTTGGTTTGTACATCCCCAGAAACGGAGAAATTTTATATAATAAAATAAACAGGGAATTAATAGATTTTGATGAATTAAGGAAACAGATTGGATTTGTAACCCAGGATACACAATTGTTTGCCGGAACCATAAGAGAAAATTTACGTTTTGTAAATCCAACAGCTACAGACGAGGAAATATTAGATGTGCTTAAAAAAGCTTCCTGCAATACTTTGTTAGCGCGCGCTGATAAAGGACTTGATACTTTAATTGGAGAAGGAGGCGTAAAAGTTTCGGGGGGTGAAAAACAAAGACTATCAATTGCAAGAGCTTTGCTGCGGAATCCATATCTATTGATTTTTGATGAAGCTACTTCGTCACTTGATTCATTAACGGAAGAAGAAATTACCAACACGATTAAATACGTTTCTTCTCAAAAAGAACAAATCACTATTTTAATTGCTCACCGCCTAAGCACCATTATGCATGCGGATAGAATTTATGTTTTGGAAAAAGGTGAAATTATTGAAACAGGTAGTCACCAGGAATTGCTTTCTAAAAATGGATTGTACTATGCTATGTGGCGCCAACAAATTGGCGAAAGAAAAAGGCCTGGCTTGCTGGCAGAACTGGCTAATTAATGATACCGAAAGTGATCTGAAGGATCATCGGCAACATGGCTTAAAATTTTTTCTATAAATTATAATTGTCGCCAAATAAAAATCCTCAATAAAAGTTTGTTTACTGCTTTTAAGAAAGCTGTCTTTTTGGATTTTATTCCACTTATATCTCCTGGTTTTAAGGGCCATGCTGCACAGTACTGTTTTAATCTAAAAAAGACAGGTACATTATAGAATCGGTGCCGGTAACGATTCGCGTAAGCAAAAAAACAAATAAAACGAAATTATTTTTTTGAAAAAAATTATTAAACATTTGTTTAGTTTTAAACAAGTGTTTAACTTTGCGCCCTCAAATTATAAATGACAAAGAAGGAAATTATAATAGAATCGGCTATAAAACTCTTTAGTACCAAGGGTTTTGAGGGTACGTCAGTAAGGGAGATTGCCACGGATGCAGAGGTGAATGTGGCCATGATTAATTATTATTTCGGTTCTAAAGAAAAATTATTCGAGAATGTCGTTGAGTACCGGACTTCATTTTTAAGGGGTGTTTTTTCCGAATTGGTTAATAATAAGACGCTAAGCCAAATAGAGAAAGTAGATTTTATGATCGAGCAATTGATCGAAAGGAAATTTTCAGACGCAAAATTTTCCCGCCTGCTGCATAGGGAAATGTCTCTCGAGCTACGGCCTCAAATGAGAAATGCCATTAGCAATATTCTTTTAAGAAATATAGATTCTGTAAAAACAATTATCAGGAATGGCATAAAATGTGGTGAGTTTCAATCAGTAGATATTGAATTGACCGTCACTACTGTGGTGGGCACCATCCATTATTTGCTTACGTCTGATACAATGTGTCAAAAAATATTGGGCAAAAAAGAGGGGTTCAGTCCTTTTAAAAGCAAACAATTAAAAAAGAGATTGAGTGATCACACAAAACAATTAATGAGATCGCATTTACTTAAAAAATAAAAATTTAAGATGAACAGAAGTTTAATAAATATGGTTACAAAAAGATATTCGGTTTTATTCTTTGGCGTTCTATTTATCTTCCTGAACTTATTTTCGCCGTTAGTGAAAGGGCAGGAAGTTAAAGAACTTTCGCTACAGGAAACGATTAATCTGAGTTTAAAAAACAGTCATATTCTGCAGGCATCTTCAGCCAAAATTGAGCAGGCACAGGCACAAGTAAAGCAAGCTCAAAACAATCGCCTTCCTAATGCAAGCGTCTCTGGTTCGTATTTGTACCTGGCAAATCCAAGTTACTCTCTAAAAACAAAAAGTGGAGGAAGTGATACTTCAGGAAATAGAGGTGGACTTCCAAAAATAAACCAGGCTATGTATGGCATTTTTAGTGTTTCGCTTCCAATATTTACCGGGGGAAAAATAAAATACGTGATAGAGTCCGCCAAATACCTTGAACAGGCCATGACTCTTGATGCGGATCAGGATAAAGAAGCCGTGATTCTTAATTCAGTGAATGCTTATATTAATCTATATAAAGCTAGTGTAACCTTGAACGTGGTAAAAGAAAATTTGGCGCAGTCCAGGAAAACGGATTCAGTATTATCAAGGCTTGAAGAAAATGGATTACTGGCAAGAAATGACCTATTAAAATCTGAATTGCAAACCTCAAATATTGAATTATCACTTTTAGATGCAGAAAGCAATTTAAAAATGGCGAATGTGAGTATGGACCTTATGATTGGGTATCCTGAGACTACGATCTTAAAGCCTGATACTACTAATATTGATAAAGCGATTACAATAAAGACTTTAGACGAATACGAACAGATGGCACTTCAAAACAGGAAAGACATGCAGGCGCTTAATTTCAGAAAGCAATCAGCAGTTGCAGGTATTTCTATGGCCAAGTCCGATCTCTACCCATCAATTGCTTTATCAGGGGGCGATGTAGCGGCCAATATTCCTGGCTTGGTTTCTATTTCATTGGCGACCAATATAGGAGTAGGGGTGAAATATGATCTTTCATCTCTTTGGAAATCAAAAGCAAACATAGCAGCAGCTAAATCGCGCGTAACGGAGATAAGCGCAAACCAGGCCCAATTAAGCGATGACGTAAGGCTACAAGTGAACCAGTCTTATGAAGACTATTTATTAAGCCAAAAGAAAACAGAGGTATATAATGTAGCCGTAGTGCAGGCAGAAGAGAATTACAGGATCACGAAAAATAAATTTGACAACTCATTGGTTACTACCACTGATTTGTTAGATGCGAATGTAGCCTTACTCACGGCACAAATCAGACTGGCAGTTGCAAGAGCAGATGTCTTGTTAGCCTATAGCAAACTGTTAGAAACGAGTGGAATTTTGTCAAACACAATCAATCAATAAATTAACGGCCTTAAATACAATTTTATGGAACAAGGAAAAGAAGAAATACCAACAAAAAGCGAAATGAACAACGATAAAGAACCAAAACAAGAGCCGAAAAAAAGAAGTAAAGTATTTTTAATAATACTGATACTTATGATAATAGCAGGTGCATGGTTTGGCATTTCCAAATACACGTATGCCAAACATCACGAAGACACAGACGATGCACAGATCGAAGCTGACATCATTCCGATTATCCCGAGAGTTTCCGGATATGTGAAAGAGATCAGAGTGAAAGATAACCAGCAGGTGCACAAAGGCGACACCTTAATTATCATTGATGACCGGGATCTGAGAATTAACGTGATGCAGGCTGAAGCAGCCCTGGCAACAGCTCAGAGTAATGTAAGCGCAAGTCGTGCTAATACCAATGCAGCCCGCTCCGGAATAAATACATCAAAAGAAGGCGTACTTACAGTTGACGCGCAAATAGCAGCCGCACAGGTAACACTTACAAGGGCTACGCAGGATTATAATCGCTACGCAAATCTTATAAAAGATCATTCTATCACTGAGCAACAATTTGAGCAAGCGCAGGCTTCAAAAGACCTTGCTGAAAAGCAATTATTAATTCTTCAGCAACAAAAGAAACAGGCGAGCTCGCAGACAGGAGTTGTTTCTTCACAATCAAATGCTACTGCACAAACGATATCTGTAGCAGAGTCTATGGTAAAACAAAAAGAAGTAGAAGTAGAGGATGCAAAATTGAAACTTTCTTATACTGTTATTACAGCGCCCGAAAACGGAAGGGCATCAAGGGTAAACGTACAAGAAGGACAATTACTGCAACAAGGCCAATCAACCTTTGATATTGTTCGCAGTACACAAATATGGGTCGTTGCTAATTTTAAAGAAACCCAGATACGCAAAATGGCGATAGGGCAGAAGGTAGTGGTAACTGCGGATGCTTTTCCCAAGCATGAATTTGAAGCTGAACTTGCTTCTTTTTCGCCGGCAACCGGAGCAAAATTTTCTTTATTGCCTCCGGACAATGCGAGTGGCAACTTCGTGAAAGTAGTGCAACGCCTTCCGGTGAAAATTACATTTACGAACCCCTCAGACTCGTTAATGAGCAGGCTAATGCCAGGAATGAATGTAGATGTGGATGTACATCTTAATTAAATGTTTTTAAATACTCAGATAGAAAAAAGATGCAACAGCAAAATCTTTTAGTGGAATATGGGTTCCGACGGGTGATTATAACTATAACTGCCGTTATTGCCGCATTATTGGAAATAGTGGATACTACCATTGTAAACGTGGCGCTTAATGACATGAAAGGCAACATGGGGGCTACGCTTACAGAAATAGGGTGGGTGGTTACTGCTTATGCTGTTGGTAATGTAATTGTGGTTCCGATGACAAGCTGGCTTTCGCAGCAATTTGGCCGCCGCAATTATTTTGCTGCGTCAATCATGATATTTACTTTCTTCTCATTTTGCTGTGGCAATGCTACCGGTATCTGGGAATTGGTCGCATTTCGTTTTTGCCAGGGTCTGGGCGGCGGAGCGTTGTTGGTGACGTCACAAACTATCATTACAGAAAGTTACCCGATAGAAAAACGTGGGATGGCCCAGGCGATATACGGATTGGGCGTAATTATTGGCCCAACTCTGGGGCCACCATTAGGAGGATTTATTGTTGATCATTACAGTTGGCCTTATATTTTTTATATTAATATACCTATTGGTGTCATAGCTACTTTATTAACCCTGCAATTTGTAAAAAGTCCAAAGTTCCAGGAAAAAACTTCAGCTAGAAATATTGATGTGTTAGGAATTCTGTTGCTTGCAATAGCGGTGGGCTCGCTGCAATATGTATTGGAAAAAGGTCAGGATGATGATTGGTTCAATGATAATCTGATTATTTTATTATCCGTGACCGCTGTTTTAGGAATTTTCTTTTTTATCTGGCGCGAACTTACATACAAAAATCCCATTGTAGAACTACGTGTGCTCAAAAATGGAAATCTTCGTATTGGTACCATTTTGACTTTTATCCTCGGATTTGGGTTATATGGTTCCACTTTTATTATTCCTTTGTACACGCAATCTATACTGGGCTGGACTGCCGAAGACGCCGGGCTTTTATTTATTCCCTCGGGAATAGTCACCGCTTTTATGATGCCCATAATAGGCAAACTTCTGGAACGAGGGGTCAAACAACAATACCTTGTGGCTGGAGGGCTTGTCGTATTTTTTCTCTACAGCTTATGGGGCTATAATATTCTAACTCCAGATACATCGTCTGATGACTTTTGGTGGCTTCTTATGTTTAGAGGATTTGGGCTTAGTATGCTGTTTATTCCGATCACTACATTAGCGCTTTCTTCGCTGCATGGAAAGGAAATTGGCCAGGGTGCGGCGTTCACAGGAATGATGCGTCAACTCGGAGGTTCGTTTGGTGTGGCTATAATTACCACGTACCTCGCCAATAAGAATATGACTCATCGGGTAAATCTCATCAGCCACTTAAATGCAAGCGATCCTGCGGTGCAAAACCGGGTATCTATGATGCAGCATGGTTTTATGGCCAAAGGAATGACTCCGGATTTGGCTTTGCAAAGCGCGTATAAGGCACTTGATTTTTCTGTAATGAAACAAGCCGCAGTATTGTCTTATATGGACGTGTTTCTTTTACTCGGGACCATCTTTTTAATCTGTGTGCCCTTTGTTTTAATGATCAAAGGCAGTAAAGAAAAAAAAGTAGATATGTCAGCGGCGATGCACTAAGAGGCGCGGGATTCCACAAAAGGCTGCCGTTATAAAGATGCATTCTGTCTGACTTTTTTAAACTTATTAAAAAAGTAGATGGAGAGTACTGCAAATAATATCACAGAAGTTATCCCTCCAATAAATCGCCAGTTGCATAAGTCGCAGATTGACTTTTATAAAGCCTTGAAATATATTCCCTACATGAAATCCCAAAAGATTGGTAAGTGAAGAAATTGCTTTAATCATCAATAAAATTACAATGGTTAAAAAAAGATATGGATGATTGATTTTTTTTAAGAATGGGATCTTTGTATAATCTCATTTTAAAGTTAGAAAGAATTGAAATTCTTTAAATCCTTTTTCTGAAATCACTGAAGGTGGGATTCGTAGAGTAGAAATTTACTCTTATTGTTCGTTTACTATAAAAAGCCCGGAATTTATCTAAATTTGATTGTTTCCCTGCGTCATCTAACTTATAATCAATAGTGTTTTTGGCACTCAGCTCATATTTTACCGATAAAGAATTGGTAATAAATAATGAACGTTCTCTTTTTCAAGAGATTATTTTAAAATTAAAACAATCCGGCGATGCTATAACTTCGTATTATTATATTTGCGCACTATAAATTGAAATCCCACAATTGAGTAACAATTCAACTTCAGAAAGAAAAGCGTTTTTCAAGCGATTACGTGGCAAAGAGACAGACGGCGCAGAGATGAGTTTTATAGATCACCTGGAAGTTTTAAGGTGGCATATTTTTCGTGCGGCAATTGTGCTTATCGTGATAGCTTTTGTGGCATTTTTTTATGTTGACTGGATTTTCGATAACATTATACTTGCTCCCTCGCAGAATGGTTTTATATCTAACCGCGTACTTTGCAGCCTTGGCCATAAATTGCATCTCGGAGATTCGCTATGTATGCCTGCTGTCAGTTTCCAACTTTTAGGATCTACAGTTAGTGGTCCATTTATGTCGGCTATCAACATTTCTTTTATGTCTGCTATCATTGTTGCCTTTCCATATTTAATGTGGGAATTATGGCGGTTTGTGAAGCCTGCTTTATCTGCAAAAGAAGTGAGTTACGCAAAAGGAAGTATCGGCTGGGTTTCATTATGTTTTTTTACAGGGGCTGCTTTTGGTTATTATTTATTGGCACCCTTTACTTTTAATTTCCTGGCCAATTTCCAATTAGGTCATTTGGGAGTATATAAATATATGCCTACCTTGGATGACTATATAGATACACTCACCTCTCTTATACTTGGATGCGGTATGGCGTTTGAACTTCCCGTGGTTGCTTTTGTTCTTTCAAAGCTTGGGTTGATCACTCCTAAATTCCTCAAGAATTATAGAAAATACGCTTATGTAATTATACTTTTCATTGCAGCAATAATTACCCCCTCACCCGACTGGACCAGCCAAACAATTGTTGCGGTACCACTGATCCTTTTGTACGAAATAAGTATTTTTATCAGCAAACGGGTATATAAAGAAAAAGAAAGAGCTGAAGCTCAATGGGATTAATACTGTTTGGTCTGGGTTAATTACGTTATGACGTTTCCGTATAAAAAAACTCAGGTAAAATAAACGTTAAATCATTTTTTGTGTTGTGAAATAATTTTGATGAACAGAGCGTTTTTTATAGCTTGCAACAACCTCTATAATATGAAAACGCGAAACACTTACTTATTCGTCTTATCTGTCTTTTCCTTTTTTATCCTATCATTTACTCATAGAACTTTTAAGGAAGATTCCCATTTAACCAAGCGAATAAACAAATCGTTATCAACAGATAACCCCTATTATATTATTATTTCTAAGAAAACTTATGAGCTAAAAGTGTATGATGACCAGGGCTGGTATGCCACTTATCCATGCGTGTTCGGCAGCAACGATTTGCGTGATAAATTTGTGGAAGGCGATAAAAGAACCCCCGAAGGGCAATTTAAAATCATTCTCAAAAAAAATGATTCTAAGTGGAAATATGAAATGTTATTAGATTACCCGGATCAGGAAAGCTATAAAAGGTTTAATGAGCGAAAAGAGGAAGGATTAATACCAAAAAAAGCAAAAATAGGCAGCGGAATTGCCATTCACGCTACACGCCCCCAGGAAGAGTGGACCGTGGATTATTATCAGAACTGGACTGATGGCTGTATTTCTCTTAAGTACACTGAAGCTGCTGATCTTTACAGTTATATTCCTGTGGGTACTCCGGTAACTATTGAGAAATAGATTTTTTACTCTTCCGCAAAAAAAATGTGGTATGAGGTGTTTTAAATATTCATTTTTTTTTGAGAGTATAAAGGCGTTACAACACCACATTCTGCACCAATCCACTCTTCCCCGGATAGTCTGTATTAAAATGTAATCCCCTGCTCTCTTCTCTGAATTGCGCGCGCTTTACAATTAAATAGCCAACGGTAATCAGATTCCTTAATTCACAAAGTTGGGGAGAGACTGACGCAGTTTTATAAAATTCTTCTGTTTCCAAATGGAGTAAATCCAATCTTTTCATAGCCCTTTCAAGGCGAACATTGGTTCTAACAATACCAACATAATCCGTCATCAACAATTGCAATTCTTTCAGGCTTTGTGTAATCAGGATCATTTCTTTTGGCGCGTTAGTTCCTTTCGCATTCCAGTCAGGTATGGATTCATTAAATTCAATTGAATTTATTTTTTTTACAGCATCCAGGTAACATCGATGAGCAAAAACCATTGCTTCCAAAAGTGAATTACTGGCAAGCCTGTTTGCGCCGTGCAATCCTGTGCTGGCGCATTCGCCACAAGCGTATAAATTTTTAATGGAGCTTCTTCCCCATTCGTCTGCTTTTATTCCACCACAACTATAATGTGCGGCAGGCGCAACAGGTATATATTGTTGGGTTACATCAATTCCTATGGATTTACATTTCTCATAAATATTTGGAAAATGATGCAGGAATTTTTCGTGGTCCATTTTTGTACAATCAAGATAAACATGCTCCGTACCATTAATTTTCATTTCGCTGTCTATAGCTCGGGCTACAATATCACGCGGCGCCAAATCTTTTCTTTCATCATATTTTTCCATGAAAGCTTCCCCTTTTGCATTTCGTAAAATACCGCCATCACCGCGCACCGCTTCGGTAATTAAAAATGCCTGACCGCTTTTGCCTGCTTCGTACAACGCAGTGGGGTGAAATTGTATAAACTCCATATTTTCAATCCTTCCTTTTGCCCTGTAAGTCATGGCTACGCCGTCTCCTGTTGCGATGGAAGGATTGGTAGTAGTGCGGTATGCCTGCCCGTTTCCGCCGGTAGCAAGCAAGGTAATTTTTGAAATAATTTTTTCAATTTTATTTTTTTGGAGATTGAGAACATACACGCCGAAACATTCAATATCAGGTGTAGATTTCGTAACCAAATAACCCAAATGATGTTGTGTAATTATATCGACTACAAAGCAATGGCTTATTAAATGTATGTTTGGCTTTTTTGCAATCGCAGCCAATAGAGTGTCTTCAATTTCTTTTCCTGTTACATCTTTATGATGGAGGATACGAAATTCACTGTGGCCGCCTTCTTTGCCTAATGCATATTCACCGGAATGTTCTTTATCAAAATGAGCGCCCCAACTGATGATTTCTTTTATTCGTTCCACGCCTTCTTTCACTACTATTTCTACTACTTCCGGATTGCATAATCCATCTCCGGCTATCAAAGTATCTTCAATATGTTTTTCAAAACTGTCTTTATCAAAATCAGTGACGCCCGCTACGCCGCCCTGGGCATACTTTGTGTTGGTTTCTTCGCTTACCGTTTTAGTAAGAACTGTTATGGTTTTATCCGGGCAATCCTGTGCTACTTTGAGCGCATAAGTTAAGCCGGCGATGCCGCTGCCGATTACGAGAAAATCTGTTTTCAAAATATAGATTGTTTATCTGAGGTTGCAAATTACTTTGACTTTATAAATAAAAATCAAAATCTCCTAATTTTTGAAATATTAGGAGATATTAGGAGTCGGTTTAATCGATTGATAAAACAAGGATCTTGTTTATTTGTTTGTTTACTGCGCGCCGCTAAAAAGAGGGTGCTAATTCCGGTTCTACCCACGCATTATTTTCTTTCAACAAATTAACCAGCTCTTCCACCGCAATTTCTTCAGGAACATTTCTTTTTATTACTTCTTTTCCTTTGTATAAAGTAATTTTACCGGGGCCACTACCTACATAACCAAAATCAGCATCTGCCATTTCGCCAGGTCCGTTTACAATGCATCCCATGATTGCGATCTTTAAACCTTTTAGATGATGAGTAACGGCTCTTACTTTTGCTGTAGTTTCCTGTAGGTCAAATAAAGTTCTGCCGCAGGATGGGCAACTAATAAATTCAGTTTTTGAAATTCTCGTACGCGAGGCCTGTAAAATTCCAAAGGCAATTGAGTTCATTAATTTATAATCGCAAACTTTATTTTTATCAGAATAATGATCAGTAATACCAATGCCGTTTCCAAAGCCATCAATAAATAACGAGCCTGTTTCAATTGCATAATGGATCAGGCTTTCATCTATTGTCTCTTTGTTGCTGTCGCAAAGTATTATAGCCGGATTTTTGATTTCTCTTTCATTTAGTTCAAGAAACATTCTACGGATACTCTGTACCGAATTTTTATTTTCACTGCTTAAACACACAACTGCTGTGTGATTATTTTTAATTTTTTCTAGTAACTTTTCTTTATCAAATTCCGGATAATTTTTTGAATAGCAATCAAGCATTACGAAATGCAGAGAAGAAGATTTTTCGATGGTTTCATCAAGGTATTGGGCTTCATTCATTATTGGAAAACATTTGGGATTATCTGAAATATTTTTCCATGTATCATACTTATAAATAAGCTTTAATGTTCCGGGCAATGCAAAATCAATTTTATTTTCTCCACAAAAAATGTAGTCCGCAGCCATGTCACTGATATGCCATTTATCGTTTATGGTATTGTATCTGTAGCCAATACTTTTTACATCTTCACGGCTAATAGTTTTCTTTTTATCAAAATCCGCAATTACAACCGGAACATTTTTATCGCCAATATTATCAACGGAAAAAGTGCTTCTGACAGTCCTGGTTGTTATTCCGGGGATTAATTTATTAATATTTTTTATTGTGGGAACAGCACTCTCCTTCGATTCATTTTCTAAAGATTCATATCTTTTTAAAATGTTCTTGCAGACTGGTAATTCAAATTCAGAATCTTCTGTCAGTGAAACACGTATGGTATCTCCGATTCCGTCTTCTAATAAAGTACCGATTCCGATGGCGGATTTTATTCTTCCGTCTTCTCCATCACCAGCTTCTGTAACGCCGAGATGCAAGGGATAACAGTGCCCTAATTCATTCTCCATATTTTCTATTAGAAGCCGGTAAGCCTGCACCATCACTTGCGGATTGCTGCTTTTCATGCTGAGAACGATATTGTAATAATTTTCACTTTCTGCAATTCTTAAAAATTCCATGGCGCTTTCTACCATTCCGATTGGGGTATCACCATAGCGACTCATGATTCTATCGCTTAATGAACCGTGATTAGTTCCGATACGCATGGCGGTACCATACTCTTTACAAATTTTTATCAAAGGTGTAAAACGATTGCTGATTCTTTCAATTTCTTCCACATAATCAGCGTCAGAATATTCTATCAATTCAAATTTCTTCTTATCTACATAGTTTCCCGGATTTACTCTTACTTTTTCAACAATTCTAGCAGCGATCTCAGCGGCATTTGGCGTAAAGTGAATATCAGCTACCAAAGGTGTATGATATCCGCGTTTACGTAATTCATTTTTTATATTCAATAGATTTTCTGCTTCTTTTTTCGAGGGTGCTGTGATGCGCACCAATTCTGCGCCCGCTTCTATACAACGAATACTTTGCTCCACAGTTCCGATTGTATCCATGGTATCTGTCGTGGTCATTGTTTGTATCCGGATAGGATGAAAATTCCCAATTAACAGATCGCCTACTTTTACTTCCAGCGTTTTGAGCCTTTTATATTCTGTTAATGATTCAGCGTATAGTTCCATTTTTCTATTGTAATTATTAGTATGCAAAAATACAACTTCGTAATTTGCATATTGATTGCAAAAAGGCTAATTCATTAGAAAATGCCGTATTTTTTTACTAAAAATTAGTTGCAAGGTCGAAAATAGAACTGGTTTTGGCACTCTTGATTTAGGATATATTGTAAAAAGTAACAGTCTGGAATTACATGGTTAAATAAATTTTGACACAGGGATTATTTTCTGCTAAATATCATTATCTTTGCAGCCCAAAAAATTTATTTAATGGCAAACCATTCAGCAACGAAGAAAAGTGTACGTAAATCAACAGCCCGCAATGAGCGTAACCGTTACCAGGGGAAAACTACCCGTAATGCTATTCGCGACTTTAAAGTGTTAGATACGAAAGCAGCAGCTTTGGAAAGTTTACCTAAGCTTTCTTCAAAAATTGATAAATTGGCTAAAAGAGGGATTATACATAAGAATAAGGCCGCTCATTTAAAAAGCCAACTTACAAGATCAACTCAGTCTCTGGCAAAATAATAAATAATTATATTTTTAGTAATTATAACCCGTCATCTTTGTACTGACGGGTCTTTTATTTATTAGATGGGTTTTTGTTATTTAGTGGGCGTAAATAAATAAAGTTATGTGCACACGCTTTCTGCAGGTCATTTCTTTAATGAAATGAAAACTCTCAATATTTGTTTGTTTACTATTGATACTATTGTTTTTTCTTGTCGAAAAATCCTCGTCAAGAAATTGCTTTTAATCTGGATTGGACCTTCTGCCTTGGGGGCGGCAACATACTTTAAGTGAGTTAGAAATCAATATTTGTTTATTTACTATCAATTTAAATTCATTTCTAAACATATTGATTGGAGGTTCTTTTGACAGACCTTATGTTGTATTTTCTTTTCTGAAAAAGATAAAATACCTTACCTTTGCCGCCCAAATTAAAATTTTTATTCACCCGTTGTTGAAAAACAGCTAAAAAACACGATTAATGCCCAATTACGAATTGATGGTGATTTTTACCCCTGTACTTTCTGAAGAGGAATATAAAGCCGCTCAGAAAAAATTTGCCACGTTACTTACTGATAACGGCGGAGCAATAGTACACGAAAATGCCTGGGGACTAAAATCACTGGCGTATCCAATCCAGAAAAAAACTACCGGTTTATACTGGGTTCTGGAATATACAGCGCCATCCGACTTCAATGAGAAGCTAAAAACACAGCTTCTGCGCGATGAATCAGTACTTCGCCACATGTTTACAGTGCTCGATAAATACGCCGTTGAGTACAATTCGAAAAGAAAAAGAGGCGTAACATCAGGAACCGAAAAAGCGGAGGTAACCAATGCCTAAACCAAACGAAATAAAATATCTCACAGCAATAAAAGCTGAAAAGAGACCAAAGAAATATTGCCGTTTCAAAAAGATGGGCATCAAATATATTGATTATAAAGATGGCGACTTTTTGAAAAAATTTCTTAACGAGCAAGGAAAGTTACTTCCCCGTCGCATTACAGGTAATTCTTTGAAATACCAACGTAAAGTGAGTGAAGCAGTAAAGAAGGCACGCCAAATGGCCATTCTTCCTTACGTTACAGATTTGATGAAATAATTTTTTAACCACCCTAATCCTACAAAGGAGGAGAAAGTCCCGGTAGTTATCAGGATTGGGTAAAAATGCAAATAAAATGCAGGTAATATTAATACAGGATGTAAACAATTTAGGCGGTGCCCACGAATTGGTAACTGTAAAAGATGGTTATGGACGTAACTATTTGATTCCTAAAAAATTAGCAGTAGAAGCGAGTTCCTCTAATCTAAAACAATTAGAAGAGCGTAAGAAACAATTGGCAAAGAAAGAAGAAAAACTTCTTGCAGAAATCAATAGTGTAATCTCGGTTCTACAAGCTTCTCCGTTGAAAATCGGTGCCAAAACAGGTACAAGTGGAAAAATATTTGGTAGTGTTACATCAGTTCAGATAGCAAGGGCAATCCGCGAACAAAGAGGCTATGAAATTGACCGCCGTAAAATAACTATTTTAGATGAAGTGAAAGAATTGGGAAGTTATAAAGCTAAGATTGATTTTGGTAAGGGCCACGAAACAGAGGTGGACTTTGATGTGGTAGCTGAATAATTTTGCCTTAAAATGTATTTTTAGGACCCGCTTTTTAAGCGGGTTTTTTCGTTTTGGAAAAGTTCAGATAAGAATAGGAATTGCGCCTTTTTCTTGGTTTACTATAAGATTATTTTTGATTAGTTTAAATGGGAAACTTCAAAACTGAAGGATGCTTTGATCGGAGCAAATGATTATGAAATCAGCCGATTTCTTTGTTTACTGAAAATGATTAATTTTTTTGATCCGGGTAAATTATGGTTTCTGAAACGGGGAATACGATTTCTTCTTCATTGGAAATATCTTCGTCTATTCTTTCTTTATTGTATTCAAGGATAAAATTGTTAGTTCCGTTGCCCGTAATAATTGTCATATAACTTAGCTGGGTTAGTTCCAGAATGTTTAAAAACAGGAAGATAGCGTGGATTCTGTCTTCACAGGTATCGAAGATTTTTTCAAACGATACGGATTGCTCTGCTTTTATCAAATCAATCATGTATTTCCGGGTGCCTTCCATAGTGTAATTATAACTAATTACTGTGTGGACAGGACGGCTCCTCTTGTCGACCAGGCGCTGAGCCACTTTTTCAAAAGCCTTCATCAGTTTAAATAAAGTTACAGCCTGAATCTCCGTTCCTTCACCTGCTTCTTCGCCGATCATTGCAAGTTCTTCCTGGATGTTTCCCCGTTTTACCATCAGCATTCTCAGCGCTTCCATTTCGCTCATTTTTTGAGATGCCTCTTTAAATCTTTTATACTCCAATATTTTATCAACCAGTTCCTGCCTTGGATCTATTTCATTTCCTTCAGAATCTATTTCTTTACGTGGCAAAAGCAATTTTGCTTTTATACGCATGAGCGTACTTATAAATAAAATAAATTCACTGCTTAGTTCGATATTCAAAGATTCACTTTTATGGATATAATTAAGAAAATCGTTGGTAATTTTTGTTATTGGTATATTGTAAATATCCAGTTCGTCCCTCTCTATAAAGAACAAAAGCAAATCGAAAGGACCTTCAAACTGGGGTAATTTTATTTGATAAATTTCTGATGTCATTTTGCAAGTATTAGACCAGTTTTTCAAAAAGTTCAAGGTAAAAAAAATCACGGTGAAAAAATCAACGGGATAGTAAATTTATTTAATTAAATTATTTCTTCCTAAGCTCGTCTCTTATCTCTGCTAGTAATTGATCGGTAGATGAAGGGGCTGCAGGTGCGGCTTCTTCCTGCTTTTTTTGCATTTTGGCTATAGCCTTTACCATTAAAAATATAACTAATGCAATTACAAGGAAATTAATAACTGCCGCTAAAAATTTTCCATAAGTTACCGCTCCCCACTTCAGTTCTGCAATGTCTTTTAGCCCTAATTTATCGAGCACTGGTGCTAAGATAAGGGGAGTAATTATATCGGTCACCAACGAAGATACTATTGCAGTAAATGCTGCACCGATAATAACTGCGACAGCGAGATCCACAACATTGCCTTTCATGGCAAACGCTTTGAAATCTTTAATAAAACTCATGTGTTTGTGTTTTTAATTGTGATAAAAAAAGTTTGTTGACACAAATATGTGTATTTTAATTTGAGTTATGAGGATATTTTTGAAATGCTTGTATGAAAATCAAGTGATGCTATGCCTCTTATTTACTCCCGTCTTCTGAATTTATTATTTTCTGTTTCAAGCAATTCCTTTCTTAGTTCTTTAGCAGTTTTGGAACTGCCATCATGGCTCCAACCCGGCGGCATAATTAAATATTTGATCTTTAAAGATAAAGGGATTTTTTTACTTACGTCGTGAAGAATATTTTTCCATTCATGAAAAATAATATTACCGAGGTGATAAGGATGATCTAATTTTTTTGTAAGTCCATATTTTACGGGGTCATTTTTAAGTTCTCTTTGAAAGGTCCCGAAAAATCGATCCCATATAATTAACACCATACCCATATTTTTGTCTAAATATCGGATGTTACTGGCGTGATGAACCCTGTGAAATCCCGGTGTCACAAAAATCGCTTCAATCCATGCAGGCATATGATTAATATATTTTGTATGCACCAATATCCCATAAATCTGGGTAAGTGAGAATATAAATACAATATCCAAAGGGTTAAAGCCTATTATAACGAGGGGAACAAAGTAGATGAATCGGTACAAAGGCTGTAGTGCCGAGGACCGGAAACCGGTGGTTAGATTAAATTCTTCTGATGAGTGATGCGTGACATGAATCGCCCAGAAAAACCGGCAATAATGATCCACTCTGTGTTCAAAATAAAAAGCAAAATCCTCCAAAATAAAAAGTAAAATCCAGTATAAAAAGGGGTTAAACGAAAAACTAATAAAACGATATTGATAGAAGAATAGAAGTACAAGGACATAAACTGTTCTAAACAGCAGATCGATTCCTCCATTTATCAAGCATAGATAAACGTTTATTAAAGTATCTTTTAGAGTATAATATTTTTTTAAATTTAGATTGCTTAAAATAATCTCAAGCCCAATTATTATAAGGTATACTGGAGTTGTGATTAATATCAATAACTGTTCTTTCATCATTTCGAAAGAATTCTTTTATACCGACATAATTTCTTTTTCTTTTGCCGCGAGGTGTTTTTCTATCAAGTCAATATATTCATTTGTTACCTCCTGGATGCCAGCTTCGCCATCCTTTGCAGCATCTTCGCTCAGGCCTTCTTTCTCTGCCTTTTTTATTTGCTCGATGGCATCTCTGCGAATATTACGAACGGCTATTTTCGCATGCTCGCCTTCTCCGTTACTTCTTTTTACTAAATCTTTTCTTCTTTCTTCTGTGAGAGGGGGTAAAAAAAGACGAATAATATTTCCGTCGTTCTGGGGATTTACGCCAATATTGGAAGCTATGATAGCTCGTTCAATGGGTTGAAGCATATTTTTTTCCCATGGCTGAATCGTTAAAGTCCGCGCATCCATAACGCTTAAATTGCCTACCTGATTGATAGGAGTAGGATTGCCGTAATAGTCAACTGTGATTCCGTCCAACATGGAAGGATTGGCTTTCCCAGCCCGTATTTTTATCAATTCTGTTTCAAAATAATCCATTGCCCTTTTCATGGAAACAGTCGTGTCTTCTATAATCGGATTGATTTCTTCATTCATTTTCTAAAAAATTTAAATTACTTTCTTTGATCCTTTGGCGATGAGTTAAAAGTTTACAAATTTAAGAAAACCAACTGATTAAAAAGTTAAAAGAGATAAGAAACTAATCCTGATCAAGCGGTTCGCTGGCCAACGTAAAAATTTTCCTGGCGCGGATGATCGGCTTTTCGTTAAGTTGTCCCTTTGTAGCAAATACGGTTGGCTCAGGCCTGTTGTAATAAACAAGACTAACAATGAAAGTGGAAACTGCCGTAAGAACAAGCATTACAACAGTAGTGCCCGAAAATCTTAATAGGTATGCTAAAGCAACAAAAAATATATTGGCTCCTACACATATAAATACTATCTTTTTATGGCTTAATCCAAGATCAAGTAAAAAATGATGTATATGATTTCTATCGGGGCAAAACGGAGAGCGTCGTGTTAATATCCTGTGACTTACTACTCTTAACGTATCGAAAAGAGGCACAATCAAGATTGAAAATCCTAATGCAGGTGCAGATGATAAGGGTAATAGGGAAGAGGGATCAGATGCGACAGAAATGAATTTGATGACAAATATGGAATTTATTAGTCCAATCAGCAAAGAACCGGTATCTCCCATAAATATTTTAGCCGGATTGAAATTGTATATTAAAAACGCGATCAAACTTCCTCCCAGAGATACAGCCATTATCGTATATAGAACGTCCCCTGTCGCATAAAAATATATTCCGAAAATAGTTGAAGTGAGTATCCCAAGACTTCCTGCCAGTCCATCCACACCATCAATAAGATTAAAGGAGTTAGTAATAACCACTATCGTAAATAAAGAAAGAAAAAAACTTGCCATAGGGGAAATAGCATGCACTCCCAAAAATCCGTACATATTTGTAATTTCTATTCCTCCAAATTTTATAAGAATGCAGGCCGCAAGCAATTGGCCTATAAATTTTTTAGAAGCAGTCAAAATTAATATATCATCTTTTATTCCCATGAAAAAAATAATCATTATGGCAGCCATAAAATATTGTAGTACGGAGACGCCAGACGGAGGGACCCCCAATAGAGTGGCAATTATAAATCCGGCAAATATTCCGAGCCCCCCAAGCGTTGGAATTCCCGCTTTATGTACCTTTCGTTCGCCCGGTTCATCGAACAATTTTTTATCCTTGGCTACCTCGATTATAACCGGAATTGAAAAGAAAGTAATCATGAAAGCCAATCCGCCACTTAAAAAGATGTTATTCATGAATTTGTGTTAAAAATAAAAACTTTTACAAAAATATAATTTAGTTCAATCTTAAAATCAAAAACTTATACTTAATAACGTCAAATAGTAAAGACTTATTTTACTGTGTATTTATTCGATAATTTTTTCATCTATACTTCCCGTAGCAACTGTGGTACCAAGTTTTTTCATCGGATTCTCCCTGTTTTCCTCATAAAAAGCTTGATTTTTTAAGATATCCAAAGCTCCAAAAATCGCAGATAGAAACGAAGACGGGTCTGCTTTATTTTTCCCGGCTATATCAAATGCGGTTCCATGATCAGGGCTGGTTCTAATGAAAGGTAAGCCTGCGGTAAAATTAATGCCTTCGCCAGACGCCAGTGATTTCAACGGGATTAAGCCTTGGTCATGATACATAGCCAATACGGCATCAAATTTATTTTGATATCCCCGCGCAAAAAAAGCGTCTGCACTGTAAGGACCTACGACAATCATGTTATGGTGCTTGGCTTCTTTAATTGCAGGGCCTATTATTTCTTGTTCTTCCAAACCAATTAATCCTTCATCGCCAGCATGAGGGTTTAATGCCAGTACAGCGATTTTTGGTTTGTCAATATTAAAATCTTTTTTAAGCGATGAATTCAAAATATGTAATTTGCTTAGAATGGTTTCCCTTGAAATATTTTTTGAAATGTCCTTTACCGCTAAATGTTCTGTCACCAGGCCGACCCTGAAGTTTCCTGCTGTAAGTAACATCAATACATCTTTTAGCTTGAAAAAGTCCTTAAAAAAAGGCGTGTGACCTGTGTAAGGAAACTCGGCGTTGTGAACATTCTTCTTATGTATAGGTGCTGTTACTAAAGCATTGATCTTTCCTTCTTTTAACGCTTGGGTGGCAGCCATAAGGCTTTTTATCGCGTAGGCACCCCCTGTTTCATTCAGTTCTCCCGGATTGATTACTATATCTTCCTCCCAGCAATTAAAAATGTTTACTTGTTTGGGATTTATTTTAGTGAAATCCTTTAAACTGGTAAATGTAAAATTAATTTCGGGGAGATTTTTTCTATAGAAATTAATCACTTTGTTACTCGAAAAAATGATTGGTGTGCAAAAGTCGAGGAGTCGGTTATCAGCAAGGGATTTTATAATTATTTCCGTTCCGATACCATTAATATCACCTGATGAAAATCCGATTATCGGCTTATTACTTATAGAATTTTGGTTGCTCAATTTGAATCAATTAACGTATAATCGCAAGATAATAAATTATGGATTGGTTACAATAATTTAAATATGAATACACTTTGTAATTATGTCAAATACCTTAATCTATGTCTCAATGTTTTTTATTGACGATGCAAAAAAAAGGAATGAAGACAAATTTTGAATATAAGTTTATTTACTGCCTGGAAGATGTCTAAATCATTAAATAACCTTTATTTAATTTTGTTAGCGGGATTCTTTGCCCTATTGTTATCATTAAAATTTGTTCGCACGCCTTTTAAAAGCTGTTCTACACTTTCATTTAGAATTTGATACTTTTTATCTTTGAATTCTTTCATCTTTTCACTGGGTAAGAGCAAATTATAGCTAGATCCGGTTGCAAGCACGTTATCAAATCCAGGATTATAGTGGCTAAAATCATTCATATCCATGGATACATTTTTTGAAATTACTTCTGCGTTATATCTCCCCGAAACCTCTATAGAATCTACGTTTCCCTTTTCAGAAGCAGTAAGTTGACGCACTTTGGAACTATCTTTATCGTTTGATAAGTTGGAATAATTAAATTGTGCATTTGGCAAATTATCTTTGCTGTTGCCTGCCTCCATAATATAGTGGGTGGCTATAAATTTCTTTACGTGATTGCGGGATTCTTCAGGAAGATCATATTGTAGACTCCAAAAATTGCGGCTTCCGCTCTTTTGAATTGCACTATAAACTTTACCGGGACCACCGTTATACGCAGCAATTACCAGAAGCCAGTCTTTTAAATTTTTATATAGATATAACAAATATTTTGCAGCAGCATTAGTGCTCTTATAATAGTCAGTTCTGTCATCTTGTTGATCATTTACTATTAACCCATAATCTTTTGCGGTATAGGTCATAAACTGCCATGGACCGCGGGCACCCGCAGTTGATAAAGCATTTGTTTTTAAATCACTTTCTATAACCGCAAGATATTTTAATTCTTTGGGTAGTCCGTATTTTGTAAGGATACCATCAATTAAATTGAAGTAAGGAACAGCTGTTTTTTTCAAATTAAGCAAATAAGCTTGGTGAGAATTTAAGTAGTCCTGCATATATTTTTCCGCATGAGGGTCTACCTGTGCGGAGTATGGAATTGCACTATTGTATGAGTAATTTTTAAACAAGTCTTTAAAACCATATTGGGTTACCTGCGTCAGGTAGTTTACTTTTTCTTTTTTTATGGGCTTTTTTGATTCTATTACTTCATCGATTATTTTGTCTTCTACTTTACTGGTTGTATCTATTTTTTGATGAAGCGTATCAATGACATTAGCAGGTGCCTGGCATTTGCCAATCTCGCTAAAACTCATCTCAAACGCTATAAAAGTTATTAAAAAAAAATACTTTCTCATTATACTAATAGCGTTTATATTTCTTCAAAACCATATTTGAAAGTTCAAATAGCGTTTGCTCGTTGTATTTGTCGGTAAGTATTTGAGCGCCAAATGGCATGCTATCGGAATGCTTAAAAAGAGGCAACGAAATACCCGGAATACCGGTAAGATTGGCGTAAACAGTGTAAATATCGGCCAGATAAATTGCTATAGGATCCTTTTCCATAATGCCCGCATCAAACGCGGTAGATGGGGCGGTTGGTAAAAGGATAGCATCAAATCGTTGAAAGATATCTTTTGTAAGCAAAACTAATAGATTTCTTACCTGCTGGGCTTTTGTGAAATAAGCATCATAATATCCTTCGCTCAAAACGAATGTGCCCAACATAATTCTTTTCTTTACTTCTTTACCAAATCCATTCCCTCTGTTTTTCTTATAGAATGTAACAAGATCAGTTTCATTTTCCGAATCGCGATATCCGTATCTTACACCGTCATAACGGGAAAGGTTAGACGATGCTTCAGCCGTAGTTAAAATGTAATAGGCCGGAACGATAAAATCTATCAGGTTAAAATTTATTTCTTCAACAGTATGCCCATCATTTTTTAAATCCTCCGCTAATTTATAGATACTATTTTTTATTTCAGAATCAAGACTTTCGTGGTTCATTGCGTTTTTAAATAACGCGATTTTATATACAGAAGATTTAGTGCTTTCTCCGTGACGATTGAAAATAATATTTGGTGCTTTTGGTTGCTTTACTGTACTGTCAAATTCATCCGGCCCACTGATAGTTTCCAAAACTTTTGCAACGTCTTCGATGTTATTTGCAAAAATTCCGATTTGGTCGAAAGACGATGCGTAAGCGATCAATCCATGCCTCGAAATAGTGCCATAGGAAGGTTTCATGCCGACAATTCCACAAAAATCTGCGGGCTGCCTTACCGAACCTCCAGTGTCACTGCCTAAACTGGCCATACACAGACCTGCCTGAACGGCAACAGCAGAACCTCCGGAAGAACCTCCTGAAACTTTAGTTTGATCCAGTGCATTTTTTACGCGACCATATATTGTATTTTCATTCGTGCTTCCCATGGCAAACTCATCGCAATTGCAATTGCCAATAATAATAGCGTCTTCGTTCAATAATTTTTCAACTGCTGTCGAATTATAAATAGAAGTAAATCCTTTGAGTATTTTCGAAGCGGCGCTTACGTTATGGTTTTTGAAGCAAATAACGTCTTTTAATGCTATTATGACACCATGTAATTTTCCGGTTACTATTCCCGAACTTCTTTTTTCGTCTAAAAGTTTAGCCCGTTTCCTACTTTCATCTTCATAGACTTCAACAAACGCATTAAGATTCTTGTTTTCTTTTATCTTTTGTAAATAATCATTCACTACCTCTAAACAAGATATTTTGTCTTCAGCTAAATGCAGATGGTAGTCGGAAATATTAGTGTAGTGATACAACGAATTTTAATTTAATAAAAAAGGTTCAAACGCCCACCTAATTGCAGATGCACATCTCAACCTATTGCGATAGAATTTATTTATTATTTGCTTGTTTCACTTTTTTCTGGCGGGGACGTAGTATTTTTATCTTTCGTACCGGCGTTAATTTCGCCTTTCATACCTTCTTTGGCATCATTAAATTCTTTAACGCCTTTGCCAATTCCTCTCATTAAGTCAGGAATTTTTTTACCTCCAAAAAATAGAAGTACAACGATGAGAATTAAAAGCCATTCACTACCGCCTGGCATTTCCAATAAAAGTTGTGGATTGGTTAATGAAAAAGTCATTTAAATTAATATTAGATTGCAAAGATAGGTCATAAATATTACCCGACTTATGAGCCTTACCATTTTTGTGAAACCATCAGGCCTTTAAGTTAATTTAGGTAACGTCCGCATTTTGCCTTGCCATGGGCAGCTTGGTAGGGGGTAATACCCCTTGTGCAGGAAATCATTAAAACAGAAATCAGGAATGCTATCAAGTATTTGGTTTTCATTACCGGAAAAATGGTGAAGTAGCTTTATTCTATAGGCGCGTTTATATGCCTACAAAATATACAAAAAAACCGGAAATCAAAAGTTTCCGGTTTAAAAAATATTTGCCAGTCTCTACTTAATTCTTTTTTCCTTAATCCTCGCGCTCTTTCCACTTCTCTCGCGGAGGAAATATAATTTAGCCCGGCGCACCTTACCCACTTTGTGAAGCTTGATGCTTTCGATGTTTGGCGAAAAGAAAGGGAATAATCTTTCTACACCAACACCGTCGCTAATTTTACGTACAGTAAAAGTTGCAGTGCCACCCTCGCCCTGTCGCTTTACCACATCGCCCTTAAAGCTTTGTATTCTTTCCTTATTACCTTCCTGTATTTTATAGTTTACAGTAATATTATCACCCGCTTTAAAATTGGGGTATTCTTTTTTTGATGTCAACTGATCGTGAACAAATGCAACAGCATTCATGGCTTTTAATTTTAGGAGTGCAAATGTAAGGTAATTTTGATAAAATATACATTACAGCAGTGTTTTATTATAATTTTTAGAGGAACCCAGATATTAATCTGGTAGTTTCTATCTCGCCACATTTACGGCTCTTTTTTCTCTTATCACGGTAACTTTGATTTGTCCCGGGTATATCATTTCTGTTTGTATTTTTTGTGCAATTTCAAAACTTAATTTGTCACTTTCACCATCACTTACTTTTTCTGATTCCACAATGACTCTTAATTCCCTTCCCGCTTGTATGGCATACGCTTTTTCTACTCCGGGATATGCTAACGCCAGGTTTTCAAGATCTTTGATTCGTTGAAGGTATTGCTGCATGATTTCCCTACGCGCACCCGGTCTTGCACCGCTCATTGAATCACATGCCTGCACAACAGGAGAGATCACATATTGCATTTCAACTTCGTCATGATGTGCTCCTATCGCATTGCATACAGCCGGATTTTCTCCATATTTCTCCGCCAGTTTCATGCCAAGTAGTGCGTGACTAAGCTCAGTCTCTTCGTCAGGAACTTTTCCAATATCATGAAGCAAGCCAGCTCGTTTTGCTAATTTTGCATTCATTCCCAATTCCGCCGCCATGATTCCGCAAAGATTGGCTACTTCACGGCTATGCATAAGAAGGTTTTGTCCATAAGATGACCTAAAGCGCATTTTACCAACCAGCCGCACCAATTCTTTGTGAAGCCCATGAATTCCCAACTCTATCACGGTACGTTCTCCAATTTCCATTATCTGATCTTCAATCTGCTTACGTGTTTTTTCAACAACTTCTTCTATCCTTGCAGGATGAATACGTCCGTCGGTTACCAGTCTTTGTAAAGAAAGGCGGGCAATTTCCCTGCGCAAAGGATCAAAACAGGAGAGAATTATCGCTTCTGGAGTGTCATCTACTATAAGATCCACACCTGTGGCGGCTTCTATGGCGCGAATGTTTCTCCCCTCTCGTCCGATAATGGAACCTTTTATTTCGTCACTTTCAAGATTAAAGACGGTGATTGAATTTTCTATAGCCTGCTCAGCAGCTGTGCGCTGTATAGTTTGGATGATTATTTTCCTTGCTTCTTTATTTGCTCTTAGTTTGGCATCGTCCACTATTTCCTGCTGAATGCTCAAAGCTTGCGAATTTGCTTCGTTCTTCAAAGTTTCAATTAACTGTGCTTTTGCTTCTTCGGCAGAGAGGCCAGAGACTTTTTCAAGTCGTTTAATGTGTTCTTCCTGGTGTTTTTCGAGTTCGGTCCTTTTTATATTGACCACTTCAATCTGGCGGTTAAGATTCTCTTTGATCGCTTCGTTTTCTTTTATAATGCGCTCGACGGATTGTTCCTTCTGATTAAGAGACTGTTCTTTTTGCCTTACGCGGTTTTCCGTATCGTTTAATTTTTGGTTGCGCTGCAAAACTGACTTTTCGTGCTCCGATTTTAATTGAACAAAATGTTCCTTTGCTTCCAGTTGCTTTTCTTTTTTCTGCGTTTCTGCGTTTGCCTTCGCATCAGAAATAATTTGTTGAGCTTGTTGTTCTGCAGTTTCTACTAGCTGTTTTGTGTTTTTTGCAAATAATATTTTACCCAGTATGATTCCTGCAATCAGTGCGATAACACCCACTATTATGGGGATAAATTGTTCCATTTTTTTTTAAGGATTTAATTCGGTTCATAATCTAAGACCACATTTAGTTCGTATGTCGGGCTATACAGCCCGCCAATTAACGAAGATAATAAAATTGTGTAGAAATGAATTGATTGTTAGGATATTAATGTAAAAAGTAAATAGAAAACAGGTCAGCCAGTAGTAAGTTTCAAAATATCTGAAAGATTAATTAACGCATTGTTCCCTTTACGTCTGCAAATAATCCGTAAATAGGCAGTGTAAATTAAATAAAAAATAAATAAAATTGCTGAGTTGTAAAAAGGGTGGAGCTTTGATTACGGTTTATATTTCTTGATAATAATAGATGCATTGTGGCCTCCAAAACCGAAAGTATTACTCATGGCTGCATTTACTACCCTTTCTTGCGCTTTGTTAAAAGTGAAGTTTAATTTTGGATCCAGTTCGGGGTCATCAGTGAAATGATTGATCGTGGGTGGAATTATGCTTTTGGTAACTGCGAGAATACAAGCTAGCGCTTCCATGACTCCTGCAGCACCGAGACAATGGCCAGTCATTGATTTTGTAGAACTGATGTTTAAATCGTAAGCCTTATCTCCAAAAACTTGTAGAATAGCTTTCGTTTCTGCTATATCGCCTAACTGAGTAGAGGTGCCGTGAACATTAATGTAATCAATATCTTCGGGCTTCATGCCAGATTCATCCAAGGCTGCATGCATAACATTTTTTGCACCTAATCCATCAGGATGTGGTGCTGTAATGTGATATGCATCTGCCGATGCACCGCCTCCGGCAATTTCGCAATATATTTTAGCACCTCTTGCTTTAGCGTGTTCTAATTCTTCCAGTACCAGAACCCCCGCAGCTTCGCCCATTACGAATCCGTCCCTGTCTTTGTCGAAAGGTCTCGATGCAGTTTTGGGGTCATCATTCCTTTCGCTAAGTGCCTTCATTGCATTAAACCCACCGACTCCTGATTCTGAGATAACAGCTTCGCTGCCGCCTGTAAGAACAATGTCAGCTTTACCCAATCTGATATTATCAAAAGCATCAATAATGGCATTGGTACTGCTTGCACAAGCGCTTACAACCGCAAAATTAGGTCCTCTGAAGCCATAACGCATAGAAATTTGACCTGCTGCGATATCCAGGATCATTTTTGGAATAAAAAACGGATTAAACCTTGGAGTGCCGTCTCCCCGGGCAAACTCCATCACATCGTCCTGGAAAGTAGTAATACCACCAATTCCACTTCCGAAAATGACACCTACCCTGTCAGGATTTACATTTTCTTTGGATATTCCGGCATCGTTTACCGCTTCATCACTGGCGACAAGAGATAATTGGGTGAACCTATCTAATTTGCGAGCTTCTTTTCGTTCAAAATAATTAATGGGGTCAAAATCTTTAACCTCACAGGCAAACCTGGTTTTAAATTTCGTACAATCAAATTGCTGAATATAATCAGCGCCTGAAACACCATTAGATAAACCTTCCCAATAATCAGGAACATTTTTTCCTAAAGGGGTTATGGCTCCCAATCCGGTTACTACTACTCTTTTTATTTCCATAAGCTTACCTGCAAAGTTAAATAATGTAATTACTTAGCATGTTCCTCAAGGTATGCTACTGCCTGGCCAACCGTAGTGATGGTTTCGGCCTGTTCATCTGGAATAGAAATATTGAATTCTTTCTCAAATTCCATAATTAATTCTACGGTGTCCAAGCTGTCGGCACCCAGATCGTTAGTGAATGAAGCTTCGGGTGTTACCTCTGCTTCGTCAACTCCTAACTTGTCAACAATGATTTTTTTAACTCTTGTTGCAACGTCTTGCATGATTGTAAGGTTTAGTTAATGTGGGCACAAAAATATACTTTTTGTGATAAAAAAAAATAATAACTATTTCAAACAGTTATTTAAAATATGAATTTCGGATTCAATCACTAAATGAGCGGTAGTCCAGGGAGTTATTGTTGGCAGTTTTCTAGACTTTGGTGCTTTAACAATCTTGCCAATTTTAAATTTGCAAAGACTATGATAAAATTCAATTGACTTGTTAACTTTCTCTATTTTTTTTTTGTATAACTTAAATGAAGTTTAAAATCTGTATTTTTAAATTTCTTATTTATCGTTTATTCAGATTTACATTTATGCCTATAAAACAAATCGACTTCGGAACCAAAGAATACCATCAAATGGTAAAATTGAGAAATGAGATTCTACGTAGACCATTACATTTGAGTTTTGAAAAGGACGAGCTTGATAAGGAAAAAAATGATATTCTTATAGGAGCATTTGAAGATGATAGCATGTTAGGTTGCTGCTTGCTTACAAGAATAGACAAGGATGCCGTAAGATTGCGCCAGATGGCAGTTCAGAATAATTTACAAGGTAAAGGAATAGGTGCAAGCATGATGAATTTTGCAGAAAATATTGCGCGGGACAATGGGTATAAAAAGATGATTATGCATGCCAGAAAAACAGCGATTGGGTTTTATGAAAAACTTGGATATAGCGTAGCGGGCAGTGAATTTATTGAAGTATCTATTGCCCATTTTATTATGGAAAAAACGCTGAGATTTTAAAAATAAAAATTCAGCTTAAAAGTTTGTTTACTGCCCGGAAAGTTGTTATCTTTTAAATGAGAGATATTATTTGAAGTTTCTGATATCAAGAATCTCATGGCAAAATGAATATTCCTTCTTGTCATTGCTGCTTATAATTATAAGGCGGTTCTGACAATATTTTTCAACTAAACTATAATACATTGTGACGCCATCCACATCCAGATTGGTAAGTGGTTCATCTAACAAAACAATGGGTGCATCACTGAAAATAGCCTGTGCTAATTTAACTCTTTGTTTCATGCCGCTACTATAATAACGAATTTGTTTATGAGCTGCTTTTTCCAATGAAGATAGCTGGATAATCTCTTTGGTCTCTAATCCAGGTAACCATCCTTTCATGCTTTGATGAAAAGAAAAAAATTCAGCTAAAGTCATTTCTTCTATGAGGTCCAGGGAAGGAGCCGCAAAAGATATTTTTCGGAAAATTTTTTCAACACTCAATCGGTTGCTATTTTCAAAATAATTTATTGCTCCCTCGTTGAAGATAGCCGAACCAGAAATGATTTGTAATAATGTGGATTTACCCGATCCATTGGGACCTGTAATAGCGTAATATTTTCCTTTTTCAAATTCGTAGTCCAGGTTTCTGAAAATCCACTCTCTGTTGAAGCGTTTTCCAAGATTCGAAAGACTAATTCTCATTTGTATCCTCTTTTGAAGAAACTTTAAGAATCCCTCGTTTACTATTTTTGATAAATTCAAGAATCTCAACCTTTTCTTTTGAGTCGGGAAGTTCTTTTTCTATGAATTTGGTAGCCTGACTAATATTCAGCCCTCTTAAATAAATATTTCTATAGATTTCAGTTATGGCATTTATTTTTTCGATGCTGAAACCTCTTCTTTGTAGTCCAACCGAATTGATACCAACATAGCTTAACGGGTTTCGTCCGGCTTTTATGAAAGGCGGTACATCCTTTATTACTTCCGTTCCACCTGCGATGTAAGTATGTGCGCCAATTTTTGAAAACTGAATAGCTGCCGCATTTCCGCCTAAGATTGCATAATCGCCGATTTCTACATGGCCAGCAAGTTGCACCGAGTTGGCAATAACAACATGATTGCCCAAAATGCAATCATGCGCAATATGAGAATAGGCCATAAGAAGGCAATCGTTACCCACTAAGGTTTTCCATTTATCTTTTGTTCCGCGATTAACGGTTACGCATTCTCTTAAAGTAGTATTGTCTCCAATTTCTACACTCGTTTTTTCTCCGTCAAACTTGAGGTCTTGGGGGATAGCACCGACCACTGCTCCTGGAAAAATCTGGCATGATTTCCCAATCTTCACATTTTTCATTATAACAGCATGTGCCATAATATGCGAACCATCGCCAATAACGACTTCGTCTTCTATTACTGCAAACGGATCAATAATAACATCTTTGCCTATTTGTGCATTGGAATGGATATGTGCTAAAGGGCTTATCATGTTACTAATTAGGGCGTTTAACAATTTGTGCTACTAAGATAGCTTCGGTGACTACTTTATCTCCCACATATACAGTACCTTTCATTTCACATATGCCACGCCGTATCGGATGTAAAAGTTCCATTTTTAAGATCAAAGTATCACCAGGAACTACTTTTTGTTTGAATTTGCAATTATCTATTTTAAGAAAATAGGTATCATACTTATCTTTGGTGTTTCGGGGTATCGCTATAAATCCGCCGGTCTGAGCAAGGGCTTCGGCCAGTAAAACGCCAGGCATTACTGGATTTCCTGGAAAATGGCCTTGGAAAAAAGGCTCGTTATAAGTTACGTTTTTTATAGCGACAACGTGTGTTTCGGTAAGTTCAATTATTTTATCAACTAATAAAAAAGGGTATCTGTGGGGTAGCGTTTTTTCTATTTCCTGGATATCAAGTATGGGAGGAATGGTTGGATCGTATTTGGGAATTTCCTGCCGATATTTATACCTCTTAATATGTTCCTTAATTTTTTTCGCAAATTTAATATTTGAAGAATGGCCTGGCCTGTTTGCTATGATGTGGGCCTTAAAAGGAAAACCTACTAAAGCCAGATCACCCACAACATCTAACAATTTGTGTCTTGCCGGTTCATTTGGAAAGCGAAGCGTAAGATTATTTAAAATACCTGCTTCACTTACTTTAACATCATTTTTGTGAAAAACTTTTGAAATCCTTTTTACCTGTTCATCATTTACAGGTTTATCTACTACTACTATTGCATTATTAATATCACCTCCTTTTATCAGATCATGGGCTATCAACTGTTCCAATTCATGGAAGAAACAGAATGTACGGCTGGGCGCTATCAGATTTTTAAAATCGCGGATATCACGTAAATCCGCATGTTGTGTTCCTAAAATCGGTGAGTTGAAATCTATTAAGGTATTAATTCTGTAACCGTCGTATGGCAGTGCCACCATTTCTACTTTTTTCTCTTCGTCTATAAAAGTTATGTTATGATGGATATTGTAATATATTTTTTCAGCATTCTGTTGTTGAATTCCGGTTTTGGAAAGTTCGTCAATAAATACCTGCGAACTTCCATCAAGGATTGGTATTTCATCCCCATCAATTTCTATTAACGCATTATCAATCTGCATTCCCATTAAAGCCGCCATCAAGTGTTCTATGGTCCCAATGCGGGCGCCATTCGCTTCAATGGTAGTACTTCTGTTGGTTTCGATTACATTATCAACATCTGCCTTTACAACAGGTTTCCCCGGAAGGTCAATTCTTTGAAAATTAATCCCGGTATTGCTTTCGGCAGGTTTTATGCAAATAGTAACATATCGGCCAGTGTGGATACCAGCACCGGAAATGGTAACAGGGTCCTTTAAAGTGTGCTGAAAAGCCTTCTCTTTCGAATTAGTTCGATGCTCCATGAACACGAATGTATGAAAAGAAATTCTTTAAATAATGTGGGGTGTATTGGAAATTTAAATTTTTTTATTTGGACTTTATTGGTGCTTGAATTTATTGAGTAACTTTTTCAGCCTTCAATTGTTCCATCATCTGCTCAAGTTCTTTTATTCTCTTTTCCATTTCCGGAAGGTTTCTGCTTAGTATCTGGCTTCGAAGCGCATGCCCATAATCGAAAGCCGGAGATCCGGTCACTGAAGTATTGGGTGTTTTTATAGATTTACCCACGCCACTTTGGGCATTTATTTTGCTGCCATCGGCAATGTGAATATGGCCTACTATGCCTGCCTGCCCCCCGATCATTACATTTTTACCGATTTTTGCGCTCCCACTTACGCCGGATTGAGCTGCTATTACAGTATTATTTCCTATCTCAACGTTATGAGCTATCTGTATTAAGTTGTCCAGTTTAGCTCCTGCTTTAATAGTTGTGGAACCGATGGTAGCTCTGTCAATAGTTGTATTGGCGCCGATTTCCACATTGTCTTCAATTATAACATTTCCAATTTGTGGCACTTTTGTGAAACTTCCATCAGCTTGCGGTGCAAATCCGAATCCATCCCCTCCAATAACTACGCCTGCATGAATAGCCACATTTTTTCCGACTACACAATCGTGGTGAATTTTTACGCCGGGATATAAAATAGAATCATGGCCAATGGTTACATTATCACCTAAAAATACCTGAGGATAAATTTTTACATTGTCGCCTAATGAAACGTTATTCCCAATGTACGCAAAGGCACCCACAAATATATTTTCACCCATGGTGACAGACTTTCCAATATAAGAAGGCTCCTGTATTCCTGTTAAGTTTGCTTTTGCCATTTGTGAATAAGCGGTTAGAATAGCAGCAAAAGAAGAATAAGCATCGTCAACACGAATGAGGGTCGCACTCAATTTTTTTTCAACTTCCAAGGAGGAATTGATGATAATGACAGAAGCTTTCGTTGTGTATAAAAATTCCTCGTACTTAGGATTGGCTAAAAAAGCCAACTGCCCTTCAGTAGCTTCTTCAAGCTTTCCGAATGACGATACCTTTACATCAGGATTTCCCTCAATTTCTCCATTTATTTTTTCCGCGATTTGCTTTGCCGTAAACTCCATCGTGTTTGATCAATTTTTTTAAAAATCAAAAATAAACTATAATATGGTATTCATATTAATAAAACAAATGTAATTTTTTTTCACTGAGCCAAATAAACTTTGATTGATAAGGGCATTATCTACCTCAGAAATATCCTTAACCCGGTTATCTTTAAACAGAATATTAATGTGCTCGGTTTTATTATTATAAGTTCTATTTTCAGCTTCTCCGGTGAAAACCAGGTAATCCGCCTCTTCTCTCTTTATCTTTAATGCTGCTATGGCCAGATCCTTTTTTTGATTTACTAATTCTTCGGGTATCTCTCGATCTGAATATAGTAATTTAAGTAAATGGCGGTTGACAATACTTTTGCAAAGTAAAGATAAAATTTTATCGGAATGATTTATCCACGATTTGATAGAAAACATAACATCATAGTCATCAAGCATGCAAAATTCATCTAGATAATTTTCAAACCGATCGCTTTGGTATTCTTCGTTCAAAAAAATATTTAAAACAGGCGATGGAGATTGTGCGTTAATGTGACGCGCACGGTCAATAATTTTTACGAGCATTTTCTCTGCAGATAAAACCGTTTTATGTAGATACACCTGCCAATACATAAATCTTCTCGAGATTAAAAATTTCTCTATAGAGTTGATTCCTTTTTCTTCAATCATCAGTTCTCCGTTAGAAACGGTTAACATTTTGATAATACGGTCATAGCCAATGACGCCCTCGCTCACACCAGTAAAGAAGCTATCCCGGATCAGGTAATCCATACGATCCACATCTAACTGGCCACTGACCAATTGATGAAGGAATTTTTTGGGATGTTTATTTGTAAATATGTCAATGGCCATTTGTAGCTTACCCCCAAATTCACTATCCATTTTCTTCATAATAGACAGAGAAATTTCTTCGTGCGACTCGTTTTTTATCAGCGTATGTTCTAAAGCATGAGAATAAGGCCCATGGCCGATATCATGCAGCAAAATTGCTAGTTTTGCTGCTTGGTCTTCATCATTACTAATTGATATTCCTTTGCTTTTTAATTCATGAATTGCGTTACGCATTAGGTGATAGGCGCCCAATGAATGATGAAGCCGGGTGTGCACTGCGCCAGGATATACCAACTGTGCCAAAGCCATTTGGTGGATACGGCGAAGTCTTTGGTAACATGGGTGTGAAATAATCTGAAAAATGAATTCATCATCAATGGTGATAAAGCCAAATACAGGATCATTAATTATTTTTCTAAATGCCATCTTCTGTTTTGTTAAATTGAATTCACATCAATGTGAAGGTAATTTTTGGCAAAGGAATAAATTATATTTGTAAGCGTTGGGGAAAACATAATAATATTTTATTAGGATTAGGAATTAAACAGTTAAAAATTAATGAATACGACAAAAATTTTATGGGTGGATGATGAAATGGAAAGTTTAAAATCTCAGATTCTATTTTTGGAGCATAAAGGATACGAGGTAAAGTCTTTGAGCAACGGCCATGACGCGATTGATTTTGTAAAAGAAAATTTTGTAGACGTGGTACTCCTGGATGAAAGTATGCCGGGAATTACAGGGTTAGAAACTTTGCAGAAAATAAAAGAAATTAATCCGCAAATTCCGATTGTTCTTATTACCAAAAATGAAACCGAAAATTTGATGGATGAGGCGATAGGATCGCAAATAACTGACTATTTAATAAAGCCGGTAAATCCTAACCAGGTATGGCTATCATTAAAAAAGATAATTGATAACAAAAGACTGGTAGCAGAAAAAACTACCTCGTCCTACCAGCAACAGTTCAGGGAACTGTTCATGGCTCTTAATGATAGTCCCGATTATAACGGCTGGATGGAAATTTATAAAAAATTGGTTTATTGGGAATTGGAAATGAAGAAAACTGATAGTCCTGAGATGAGAGAAGTTTTTCAATCGCAAAAGGCCGAAGCTAACACCGAATTCTTTAAATATATTTCAAAGAATTATTCTAATTGGGTAACTAATGCTGCTGCCGACGCGCCCATTATGAGTCATACACTGATGAAATATAAGGTGTTCCCGCATATAGAAAAAGAGATACCTACTTTTTTTGTTTTGATTGACAACCTACGCTTCGACCAGTGGAAAACCATCCAGCCATTATTTGCGGAAACCTTTCGTATCCAAGAAGAAAGTACTTTTTATTCAATTTTGCCAACAGCAACACAATATAGCCGCAACGCAATATTCGCCGGATTGCTTCCTATAGATATTGAAAAGCAATTTCCCGTAGAATGGAAAAATGATGATGAAGAAGGCGGCAAAAATCTATTTGAAGAATTCTTTTTTAAGGCGCAATTGAAAAAACTTAAAAAAGAGGATCTGCGATATTCTTATACGAAGATTACCAATCACCAGGACGCACAAAAGTTAGTTGATAACGTTCATAATTTTTTAAATAACGACATCAATATCATTGTATACAATTTTGTCGATATGCTTAGTCACGCCCGTACTGAAATGGAAGTTCTGAAGGAGCTTGCAGCAGATGAGATCAGCTACAGGAGCCTCACCGCATCATGGTTTGAGCATTCGCCTTTACATCAGGCATTAAAGAAAATAGCTGTTAAAAAAATAAACCTAATCGTAGCTACAGACCATGGAAGCGTGCGTGTAAATACGCCTCAAAAGGTAATTGGAGATAAGCAAACTACTGCCAATTTAAGATATAAGCATGGACGTAATTTGAACTATGAAGCAAAGGATGTGCTTGCTTTTCGTGATCCGAGGCAGGCAGGATTGCCGGTCCCCAATGTAAATTCCTCTTTTATTTTTGCAAAGCAAGATGGTTATTTATGTTATCCAAATAACTACAATCACTTTGCCAATTACTATCGAAATACATTTCAACATGGCGGTGTAAGTCTTGAAGAAATGATTATTCCAATAATAAGAATGACCAGCAAATCAAATCCTTGAATCCCCGTAAACTGGTGAGAATTGCACGAAATAAAAAACTCGATTATTCATTGATTTACTGCTTTTGAAGAGGTCGATTAAATTATCGGGTTTGCAGCGGATAGGGTTGCATACATCTTCAGAAAAATAAAGATCTTTCTTATTTGTTTGCTTACTGCTTGTTTACCGACATAATTCTGGCCACATATTTTCCTAAAACATCAAATTCCAAATTGACGAATTCACCCACATTCAAGGAATTAAAATTAGTATGGCTCATTGTGTATGGAATGATTGCGACCGTAAAATTAGATTTGGCTACATTAAAAGCGGTAAGGCTTATACCATTGACGCAAACAGAACCTTTTTCAATAATCAAAGACGCAAACTTTCCATTAAATTCAAACGTAAATTCGACGCTGCCCTGTTTATCAACTTTGTCGATGCAAACGCCTTTGCCATCTACATGGCCCTGAACAATATGACCATCAAGCCTGTCATTCAGTTTCATTGAACGTTCAAGATTGATGAAACTTCCTTTTTCCCATTGCCCCAGGTTGGTTTTTTTCAACGTTTCTTCTATGGCCGTTACTTTATAAAGATCATTTTTTATTTCCTCAATAGTTAAACAAGCGCCATTATGACTAAGGCTTTCGTCAATTTTTAATTCTGGAGCTAACGAGCTTTTAATATAAAATACCCTATTTGATTGCTTATTGAAAACATCTGTGACTTCTCCAATAGCTTCTATAATTCCCGTAAACATATTTCTTACTTTTTGTTTTCTGAAAAAAATGAATGTTTTTTCGTTTCTGAATTTAAAAAATTACTTTATCTTTGCACTCCTTTAAAAAAAACGGAAAATTTTATGCTTATAATTGATTCAAAGGATTGCGAAAATATTGATAAAGCGCTAAAAAAGTACAAGAAAAAATTTGAAAAAAGCCGTACACTTTTAGAGCTTCGCGATCGTCAGGCTTTCACTAAGCCGTCTGTTAAAAGACGAGGTCAAGTTTTGAAAGCTGTTTATAAACAACAAATTGCCAGTGGCAAAATTGAAGTTTAATTAGCCGAATACACACTATTAATATATTTCCGGTAAGTTTAAGTTTGTAACTTTATACTTACCGGATTTTTTATGCCTCAAACTGGAACATATCCTATACAGGAATATTTGAATTATCTCACTTTTCAGAAAAGATATTCAAATAATACGATTTTGTCGTATCAAAATGATCTTACTGGTTTTTTTGAATTTATTTTTTTAGAGTACAGAATCACTGAGATACAGCAGGTCACCACGCCGATAATTAGAACCTGGTTTGCCTCTCTTAAAGAAAATAAAGTCTCCTCCAAAACAATCAACCGAAAAATATCTTCTCTAAAATCATTTTTTAAGTTCCAGCTTAGGGCAAAAGTAGTTCAGGTCAACCCTGTGTCTGCTATTTCATCGCTTAAGGTAAGCCGTCGCCTCCCTTCTTTTATTGAACAAGATGATATAGAGACCCTTTTAACTAACGATATATTTGAGGAGACTTTTGAAGGAAAAACCAATTTTTTAATTTTTGAGATTTTGTATCAAACTGGTATTAGAAGAGGCGAACTGATCGGTTTAAAAGAAAAACATCTTGATAAAAGTGCCGGTAATATTAAAGTTTTGGGAAAGGGAAATAAGGAAAGAATTATTCCCGTCAGTAATGATCTGATCAGATTTATTGAAGAATATATATCAGAAAAGAGAAAACTATTTATTTCTACCGGGGATCCGTATCTTTTGGTAAATAGTAAAGGAAAAATGCTGTATCCTAAATATATCTATAATGTTGTTAAATTATACTTGGGGAAAGTTTCTACCAATCAAAGAAAAAGTCCGCATATACTAAGGCATAGTTTTGCTACCCATTTAACCAATAGCGGCGCCCAGATAAAAGCCATACAAGAATTGTTAGGCCACAGCAGTCTTGCTGCTACTCAAATTTATACCCACAATACAATCGAAAAGTTAAAAGATATTCATAAAAAGGCCCATCCGAAGTCTTGACGAATCTATCCCGTAAATTATGTGATTACGTTAGAAAATTTATTTTTGAAAAAAGCGTTCTTAAATGTAACTTCATTTCAGAAAGAAAACCCTCAATGGCACAAATTTTAAAAATATGCAAATTTGATTTACCATTATTTTTTATTTTTTCACTTAAAAATTACGACAATTATGAACGTAAACATTCAAACGCTGCATTTTGATGCAGATTCAAGGTTGGTGGCATTTATTGAAAAAAAAGTTTCAAAGCTTGCCCAGTTTCATGAACGAATAACCAAGGTGGACGTTTTCTTAAAACTGGATAATGTAGCTCATAATATTAAAGACAAGGTCGCGGAAATAAAAGTACATGTTCCCCGGCACGATTTTTTTGTAAAGCATTCATCTAAATCATTCGAAGAAAGTTTTGATGTAGCTCTGGATTCTGTAATTACGCAGATAAAAAGAAAAAAAGAAAAAATGGCAGCATAAAATTTGTCATTTTAAATTATGCAAATAACCTCCTTTTTTGGGAGGTTATTTTGCTTTTGAGAGGTTTTAAATTTGAAAATCCGAGTTTTTTAATTATAATAAATTTTTCTTTTCAAAATTTTTCCATTAAACATTTTCCATTACCTTTGCCTTCCCAAAAAATAGCCCTTACGTGGAATATTATATGGGAAAAGTTCATTTTGAGGTTGAACCAAGGCAATTGCCAGTGTAGCTCAGTTGGCCAGAGCAGCTGATTTGTAATCAGCTGGTCGGGGGTTCGAATCCCTCCACTGGCTCTCAAAAATTGAGAAGTTTTGAGCGATGGTTTAGAGTTTATTAAGAAGTCGCAAATAGCGAAAAAAAATAGATTCGATTCCAAAAGAAATTAGGGCAGATGGCCGAGTGGTTAAAGGCGACAGACTGTAAATCTGTTCTCTCACGAGTACGTAGGTTCGAACCCTACTCTGCCCACAGGTGATATAAGTTATTTGAAATAGAATGTTTGACTTCTTTCAAGCTGTTGTAGCTCAGGGGTAGAGCACTTCCTTGGTAAGGAAGAGGTCGTGAGTTCAATTCTCATCAACAGCTCTGTTTTAAAAGCTGAACAAAATAATTCAAGCGGAAGTAGCTCAATTGGTAGAGCGATAGCCTTCCAAGCTATAGGTCGCGAGTTCGAACCTCGTCTTCCGCTCATTTAAATGTCGGATTTCGGAATTTCGATTTCGGATTTGGTATTTAAAAGACTAGAATATAGGAGTTTGTTGGATGTTAAAATC
>DATCFI010000309.1:0-36742 GCA_036509585.1 Hanamia sp.
GAATGAATTCTTTTATCGCTTTAACAGACGGGGATTTGATAAAACTATATTTCACAACCTTCTAGAAAGAATGGTTAAGAGTGACCCCATTTATCAAAAGGTATTCACGACTTAAACGATTTATTCTATTAATTTATAAATAAAAATCTGGAATATTTGTTCGTTTACTATCAGTATTCGTTTGGTAGTTCCGGCAAAATTATTTGCTAAGATGCATACTTCTTTCCCTGTATAACTGCCTGAAATAAGGATCTCGCAGGTCTTTTATAAAACGAATAGCCTCACCGGTACTTTTCATCTCGGGACCGAGTTCCTTATTTACATTGGGGAATTTACTGAAAGAGAAAACAGGTTCTTTAATTGCAAAGCCTTTTAACTTTTTTTCAAATTTAAAATCTTTCAACTTCGCTGCGCCAAGCATTATTTTGGTAGCGACATTGAGGTAGGGAATCTGATAAGCCTTGGCAATAAAAGGTGTAGTGCGCGATGCGCGTGGGTTGGCTTCAATTACATACACAATTCCATCTTTAATAGCAAATTGAATATTGATTAACCCTTTTATCTGCAATGCTCTTGCAATTTTTTCAGCATATTCTTCCATCGTTTGAACAATCAGAGGAGACAAATTAAACTGAGGCAATACCGCATTGCTATCACCACTATGTATGCCAGCAGGTTCAATGTGTTCCATCAAACCCATTACATGAAAAGTCTCACCATCAAAAATGGCATCGATTTCCGCTTCCTGGCAACGATCTAAAAACTGATCAATCAAAATTTTATTTCCCGGTAAATGTTTTAATAAACTCAAAACCCCACTTTCCAATTCATCGTCATTTAAAACTATGCGCATCCTTTGTCCACCCAAAACGTAACTGGGCCTTACTAAAACAGGATAACCTACCTGGTGCGCAATCTCAATCGCTTCGTCAGTGTCATGTGCAGTGCCATACCTTGGATAAGGAATTTCAAGTTGTTTCAGCGTATCGCTGAAACGACCACGATCTTCAGCAATGTCCATGCTGTCATAGGAAGTGCCGATAATTTTTATCCCTTTTTCATGCAGTCTTTTCGCTAGTTTCAAAGCGGTTTGTCCACCGAGTTGCACAATTACGCCCTCTGGTTTTTCAAGCTCAATTATTTCCCAAATATGTTCCCAAAAAACAGGTTCAAAATATAATTTATCCGCCATGTCAAAATCAGTAGAAACAGTTTCAGGATTGCAATTGATCATGATAGCTTCCATACCGCATTCCTTTATGGCGAGCAATCCATGCACACAGCAATAATCAAATTCGATTCCCTGGCCTATGCGGTTTGGGCCGCTGCCGAGGACGATAATTTTTTTCTTGGAAGAGGGAGTAGATTCGTTGTAGATTATGTTATTATTCATTTGCTTATCGTAATACCAATTGTAAAAATTTTATTTCCGCCTAATTTCTAAGAATTCGATCACTCAAAAGTGCTATAAAAATAAGGCGTCTTCGCTTCAAACTCTGCGCTGCATGTATCTACCATTTTATATACCCTGGTAATTCCCAACGCTTTTCTTTTTTGATAAATATCTTCATCGGTGCTTCCATCTTTCATGATCTTTGCTATTTGCTCATCGCTAAACCCGAGACGTTTAGCTTCTTTGAAAAGTTCCGGTGAAATATTTTCTAAAGTAACTTCTGCGAGTGCTTTTTCGCAAGTACAAATCTTCTGTATCTGATAAATAAACCAACGATCTATTCCGGTAGATTCACAAATACGTTTTACACTGACGCCAATCATCAATGCATCTTTTATCCTAAAAATTCTGTCCCATTTTGGAATCTTTAAATATTCAACAATTTCTTCTGCATGCATCAGACTCTTTCCATAATATCCTAACCCTACCGCGTCATTTTCCAGACTCTGACAAGCTTTTTGCACGGCTTCCGCAAAGCTTCTCCCAATGGCCATCACTTCACCAACCGATTTCATCTGGAAACCAAGCGTATCATCCGCCCCTTTGAATTTATCAAAATTCCAGCGTGGAATTTTTACAATTACATAATCCAATGCCGGTTCAAAATAGGCGGAAGTGGTCTTCGTAATTTGATTTTTTAATTCATCCAAAGTAAAGCCAACTGCAAGTTTAGCGGCTATTTTCGCAATGGGATATCCCGTAGCCTTGCTTGCCAGTGCAGATGAGCGGCTTACGCGTGGATTGATTTCTATAGCAATAATATCTTCTGTATGAGGCTCTATGGCAAACTGTACATTACAACCGCCTGCGAAATTCCCTAAATTTCTCATCATCGAAATCGCGGTATTTCTCATTTTTTGGTAGGCAGTATCACTCAATGTCATTGCAGGTGCCACGGTGATGGAATCTCCTGTATGCACTCCCATCGGATCAAAGTTCTCTACGGTACAAATTATTACGACGTTGTCATTATCATCACGTAACAATTCCAGTTCAAATTCTTTCCATCCCATCATAGCTTTTTCTACCAGCACTTCGTGCATTGGCGATGCTGTGAGTCCCCGGTTCAGGGCTTCATCCAGATTAGCCTTTTGAAACACGATGCTGCCGCCCGTACCGCCTAAGGTAAATGAAGGGCGAATTACCAACGGAAATCCAATTTCCTGGGCAATCTCTTTTCCTTCCAAAAACGAATTAGCTATTCTAGCCGGCGCAACAGGAATTTTCATTTCTAGCATCCATTCTCTGAACTTTTCCCTGTCTTCCGCCTTGTCAATCGCTTTGATGTCTACACCGATTAAACGAATGTTATTTTTTTCCCAAACACCCATTTCATCTGCTTCTTTTGCCAGGTTAAGGGCCGTTTGACCTCCCATAGTAGCCAGCACAGCATCAATGGGGAATTCAGTTTCACGATTTTCTTCTATGATTTGCTCAATGCTTTCCACGGTAAGCGGAAGCAGATAAACTTTATCTGCCATCATGGGGTCAGTCATGATGGTTGCAGGATTGCTGTTAATCAGCGCTACTTTTATTCCTTCTTCACGCAAACTTCGTGCAGCCTGGCTTCCGGAATAATCAAATTCACAGGCCTGCCCAATCACAATTGGACCCGAACCTATAATTAAAACTGTTTTAATGGATTTGTCTAATGGCATGAAATTATAATCTGTGGCCGCCAAAAATAAATTAAAGTGATGAATTATGAGAAATAAAAAATGTAAATCATTGATAAATGGACAAGAACCATGTAAATACATTCAAGTAATGAACTTAAGGGAATCATCTTTTGGATTTTAAATCCGAATCCAGCAAAAAAAATAATGTTAGGAAATATATGACGTGAAATAAGTATAAATCCCTAAATTTGAAACTTCTGTGTCACTTGACATCGGATTTAAGGAATTAAATTATTAAACTATAAACACAATTAAAATGGCAAAAATGTTAACAGCTTATTGCATGAAAACCAAAGAAAAAAATGTTCCTATGCAAGAGGCAGTGATTACAAAAACTTCACGCGGCGGTTATATGGCCCAGGGTAATGATGGAAAAGGAAATAAAATGACCACCATGCTAAGTGAGGCAAATGCTTTGCAAGCAGTGAAAGATGGTGTTGCCAAAAAAGGCTGGTAACTGAGTCATTAAAGAGTTCAAAAGCGATACTTTTATAAAAAGAGTGTCGCTTTTTTTGTTATTGAAAAAACGAAAATCAGACTCCGAACTCTGAAATATTTTTTTTCATTCAATTCAATTGGTTTTTTCCTTCACTATTTGCCAGGCATTTCCTTTTCGTATTAAAAAAACATAATCACTTTGCAGGCTCTCATTATTTGTTCTGGTAAGTGCAGTTGCTGCTATTATTATTTTGGCTTGGTTTGCTGGAACGTTTGTTAAATCGAAATGATAAAAGTTATTACCTGAAAGAATGATTTCTTTTATATTTTTAGGATCGTTATCGTCCATGTCATTCAAATTGCTAAACTGATAAATAACGTAACGATTAATCAGATCATTTTTTTGTTTTTCGCCCAAATAAAGATCCAAAGAGTTAGTCACAAAAGCCGATCGGGTGCTGTCAAATGATAGAATTGGTTTTTCAGGTTTTACAGAATCGATCCATTCCATCGGCGGTGGAATAGCAGGATATTTGTAATAATTATTTCGGAGGCTATCGTTCCATCCGTTGGGATTAGCGCTAAAAGTGCTGCTACTAAAAAACACACTTCCCTGGATCTGCGGGTACTTCCTCAAAAATTTTATTTGATTGGGAAGTTCATTTTTATTTTTCCATGCATACGACTTCGATTCCAGCGCCCTGTAAATTCCTTGGCCGATATACAATTGCCTTCCATAAGAGTGGTTGGCCCACCAGTCTGTAAGCACTTCAAAGCCTACTACTTTTTGACTGATTTCCCAATATAATTGAGGAACTACGTAATCTATCCACTTCATCCTCAGCCACAATAAGATATCGGCGTAGAGATCATCATAATTGGTCTGGCCGGCTTTTGTATTACTGCCTTCAGGGTCTTTGTCAATATTACGCCAAACCCCAAATGGACTTATACCGAACTGGCAATATTTATTTTCTTCTTTAATGGCTTTGCTCAAATGAAGGATTATTGAATCCACATTACTTCTACGCCAATCATCCCGACTCATACCATTGCCATATTTCGCAAATGAACTTTGGTCGTTAAATTCCTTCCCTGCGATGCGATAAGGATAAAAATAATCGTCGAAATGAATGGCATCAATATCATAACGCTTTACCACATCCCTCACTACATTCTCCACAAAATTCTGAGCATCTTTATTTCCAGGATCAAAATATTTTACGCCACCATAATCGATAAACCACTCAGGATGTAGCCTTGTAATGTGGGTTGGTGAAATAGATGATTTTCCTATTTTAAATTCAGCACGATAAGGATTCATCCACGCATGAAACTCCATGCCGCGTTTATGCGTTTCCGTTATCATAAACTTTAACGGATCATAGTAGGGAGACGGAGGTTGCCCTTGTTTGCCAGTCAGATATTCGCTCCATGGCTCGTATTGCGAAGGGTAAAACGCGTCTGCCGCCGGCCTTATCTGTACGATAAGGGCGTTCATTCCGTTTCTTTTGTGCATGTCGAGCAATTTAATGAACTCATCTTTTTGCTGCTGTGTGCTTAAGTTTTTTGAGGAAGGAAAATCAATGTTTACCACCGTTGCTACCCACACACCACGGAATTCATACTTCGGTTGAGCAACTAATACTTGTGAGAAAAGTACAATAGCAAATGCAAGAAAACAACTAACTTTCTTCATAGATTCATTAAAAAATAGTAAGGCCGCAATTTACAAACAAATGCTTAAAGCGATGCTCAAAGCTAAAAGCAAAAGGCTTAAGACAGAAAGCTCAAAGTTGTCCCCAGCTAATATTACCATCTTTTTCATCCTTCATTTCTATCCCAAGTGTTGCCAACTGATTCCGTATTTTATCGGAAGTGAAAAAGTCTTTTTTAGATTTCGCCTCCTTGCGCATGTCAATCAGTAAATCCATGATGCCGGAGAGTTGTGCGGAATTTTCCGAGGGATCTTTTAGACCTAAAATTTCTTCGAGATAAACAGCAAAGGCATCTTTTAATTTTTTTAATGTTACTGAAGAAATAGCATCCATTTTGATTAACCCATCTTTAAAGGAATTAATCACCGGAACAATTTCAAACATATTGGCCAGCACCTTTGCGGTACTAAAATCATCATTGATGAATTCTTCAAATTGGTCAATCAAAACATTTATTTTTTCATCAAGTTCCTTATCGGAAGGATCTTCCGATTTTGTTTCAGGGAGATTTTTTAATATATCAAAGGCATCAAACAAACGCTTCAACCCCTTCTCAGCTGCTACCAGTGCTTCACTACTGAAGTCGAGCGTACTACGATAATGAGTTTGTAAAATAAAAAAGCGAACCACCATTGGCTGAAATGCCTGTGAAAGCAGTGGGTGATTTCCACTAAATAATTGAGTAAGTGTAATTTGGTTATTGTAGCTCTTTCCCATTTTTTTACCGTTCACGGTAATCATGTTATTATGCATCCAATATTTGGCGGGAGATACATGATTACAAATAGTGCTTTGTGCTATCTCACTCTCGTGATGTGGGAACATAAGATCCATACCCCCACCATGAATGTCAAAATGAGCACCCAGGTATTTAGTAGCCATTGCCGAGCATTCTATATGCCATCCCGGAAAACCATCGCCCCACGGGCTGTTCCATCTCATAATGTGCTTGGGCGGTGCGGATTTCCACAAAGCAAAATCGGCTTTATTTCTTTTCTCATCCTGCCCTTCGAGTTCGCGTGTTGTTTCAAGTAGGTCGTCTATTACCCGTCCACTCAATTTTCCGTATTCATGATTTTCCGCGTATTTCTTTACATCAAAATAAACGGAGCCATTTATTTCATACGCATATCCCACTTCGATTAGTTCTTTAATCATCCCGATTTGTTCAACGATATGTCCGGTAGCCGTAGGTTCGATATTGGGATCTAATGTATTCAATTGCCTGAACGCCCAATGAAACAGGTTAGTGTATTTATGAACCAACTCCATGGGCTCCACTTTTTCCAGCAACGCCTTTTTTGAAATTTTATCTTCCGCCTCGCGCCCTTCTTCTTCAAAATGTCCCGCATCGGTGATATTACGAACATACCTTACCTTATAGCCAAGATATAACAGATACCTGTACACGACATCAAAAGTAATGTAAGGCCTTGCATGCCCGAGATGACTTTCGCCGCTTACGGTAGGCCCGCATACATACATACCTACGTGAGGTGGATTGATAGGTACAAATTCTTCCTTCTGTTTGGTAAGTGAATTATAAACTTTAAGGGGCATAGAGATTTTACTGTTTTATATTATAGTCATTCGTTGCCTTTACACAACACCAGCACGGTAAAGATATTACTACCGTTTAAAAACTACGTCTATTTAATAAATTTTTATTGTTTTGCAGGACAGTATCTTATATCTGAAACTATCGGGAAATGATCGCTTAGTAACTTTTTTATTCTTTTATATTGGATAATTATAAATCTTTTATCCGTAAAAATGTTATCAATTCTCAGAGTGGGTGAAATGGAACTGAAAGTTCTTGAAATGCCCGACCCCTTTTCTACAAAAGCATTTTGCAGTCCTTTGCCAATCGTTTCGTAAGCGTACGATACCGGCACATCATTAAAGTCGCCACAAAGAATAATCGGGTATGGACTATGATTCATTTCATCTTTGATAAAATCTGCCTGTGCGGACCTTTTTATAACACCCAATTTGATTTTTGAAATAATATTTTTTGATTCAGAAAGATTGCTTTGCGTAGTTACCTTCCCGCTATCCAAATAATTTAAATTGTCTTTTGAAAACTTCAGAGATTGAAGATGAATGTTAAAGACTCTAAGCGTATCAGTTCCGTATAATATATCTATAAATTGAAAAGTAGAATTGTAGCTGTTTGGATTATTAACCAATGTTTGTTTTCGAACGATAGGAAATTTTGAAAAAACGATAATTCCAAAGTGATGATAACGGTCGAAGTCGTCTATTACGCGGTAAGAATACAAATAGTCTTTAAATTTTAATTTCTTTTCAATATCAGGAAAGTAATTAATGGCTTCTTTGTTTTCTCCGGCTACCATTTCCTGGAAACAAGCTATATCAGGGTTGTATTCATTGATAAGGTCAATCATTTGTTGTTTATTCTGTGGCTCATCTTTGTGATGAAGGATGTTGAACAATTCTACATTCCAGCTCATAACCCTGATATCTCCAATCTTTTTTACCATGTCAAAATCAGGTGTAGAATGTAACGGAAAAACATTCCTAACAGCGTGTAATGAAGCGAAAATTACTGCCAATGAAATTAAGCTCCAAATCGGTTTTACAAACAGCCACAACACTATAAATATTATTAGCGCAAGCAACAGATAAGGTAATAAAAGCGTAAATAAACTTAAAAACCACCAATGGGTAGGATCAAAATATTTTACATTGGCGCCTGCGATAAAAAATACGGCTAAAACGATATTGGATACGACTAATATTTTTTCAGTAAACCTGCGAAAAAAAGGTTTTTTCATTTAATCCAATCCATTTAATAATGACAGCAGTTTTGTATATAGGAGACTTAAAAATCAGCTTCCCGGGCTTTTTTCAGGATATTTTTTTCATCATCGCTCAAATGGCTATACCCTTTTTGATTAATTTTGTCAAGGATCTCATCTATGCGTTCTTGCGTTATTACGGGCCTTTTTATGAAGGGCGTTTGTCCGCGTGTATTGTAAAATACTTTTTCTTTGATTTGTGCCTGCTTGCGAACCGGCTTATCAGGATTAAAAAGATTAACAAACCAATGATAAAGTTGATTCATCCACTTGCTCCAGTCGTAACCTTTGCGCAAACTTAATACGAATAGAAATCCAGTAAGACCGCCTCCAAGGTGCGCCAGATTATGCGCCGTTCCCTGGCTTCCCGAAAGATCAATGACAATATAAAGGATGGTGAGTATCCATAAAGGGATCCCTCCATTAAGCATTTTGAATAACCGATAATCCGGAGCAAGTGTCGTAGTGGCGATGGCGATAGCCATTATACCCGCACTACCGCCGAGCATAGATGAATATTCAATTTGATCTCTTAACACCGGAAACGCATAACTCGAAGCTATGAATACCACTGCCCCGGCCAAACCTCCATAAATATACAGTGGTATTATTTTGGAATTTCCAGCCAAATCCTGAAGAATGGTCCCGAAAAACCATAACCAAAGCAAACTGACAATTGTGTATATAAAACCTACATGAACAAACATATAAGTAACAACTGTCCATGGCATTTCACCAAGCGATGTTAATTTCGCTGGAAGAATAAACCATCTTAATATTTCATATTGAAAGGCAGTTTCGGAAGATTGGGACAGGTAAAAAATAACCTGAATAAGGCCAAATGAAACAAAAAGCAACGCATTCATGCCTACCAACGCCATCAATGCGTTATTATCATCACCCAGAGAAATTTTTTTGAAACGCCTATCCATATATCTTTCTGACTCGCCCATTATGATTTGCTTAATGTATGCTTTGTAAAAATACCGAATTACCGTGATTTAAAACCAGGGAAATTTAAATTTAATAATTGTTTTTTCCTGCTTTTTTCCAGATGATACAAAGAATTAATCCCATTGCCAAACCACCCAGGTGAGCGAAATGGGCAACGTTGCCACCAAAACCTGAAAACTCGCTAAATAGGTCAATAGCTGCGTAAATTATAGCCAGGTATTTGGCTTTGATGGGGAAAGGAATTGGTAAAATAAAGAATTCAATATTAGGGAAAGTATAAGCAAACGCAGCCAACAAACCCATTACGGCACCGGAAGCCCCAATAGAGAAACCCACCGGCACAAGGAACAATTCAGTAACCGATGCTGCCAGACCGCACACCAAATAAAAAATTAAAAATCTTTTTGGCCCCCAAAGTCTTTCTAAAGCTGCACCAAACAACCATAATGCATACATATTAAAAAGAATATGAAAAAAACCACCATGGGCGAACATCATGGTAACTAACTGATAAGGCTTAAAAAGCCCTGTATCAATTGACCATAGTCCTATTCTACTGGTAAGCCAGCCCAGGGTATTGCCTCCGGTAATATCATATCCGGACTTATCAAGCACCGACTGCGCGACAAAAACGATTACGTTTATGATGATAAGATTCAATACAACCGGCGTAGAAGACTGAGAAGGACTGAACCTGTTATTATAAGCCATTCAATAGAAATTTAGGCTGCAATTTCGGAAATTGTTGCCGGAAATGAAATCGTGCATGAAATATTATGTGTTAGACTTAACAAATACTCGCCGATTCTCAGGTTAACAGTAAAGAAACAAATAATACGAATTATGGTTTATGGATGTAGGATATCCCGGATTTGAAAACGTTTACAGGGAAATTGCTTCGTCAAAATAAACGACTTTTGGGAGTTACTTCCTCAACCCATACTTTTGCCGCCGAAAGAAAAAGAAAATTTGCAGCTTAATGATCAAGAAAAATCTGACTAAAAAGGGTATTCCAATCTCCGTATCACTAAAATCAACCTTAGACGCTGAAGATGTAAAACCTCATTTTACTGAAAATAAGAAACGGCTTATTACCATTGCGGCCATGTCGGTGGCTATTGCAATAGCCATCAGTTTTATTGCTAAATTTTTGGTTCACCTGATTTATTTCATCACCAATCTTTCATTTTATGGCATTTTTTCTGTTGCTCATGCCACGCCGGCAAATAATTCACTTGGCTTATGGGTCATTGTAATTCCCGCATTGGGCGGCGTTATTGTAGGTTTAATGGCGCTTTACGGTTCCAAAGCCATTCGCGGCCATGGCATACCTGAGGCAATGGAGCAAATACTGACCAATCAAAGTAAAATAAAACCAACTATTACATATTTGAAACCCATTTCCTCTGCGATCGCCATCGGAACCGGAGGTCCTTTTGGCGCTGAGGGCCCTATTATAGCAACGGGTGGTGCGCTGGGTTCTACTCTTGGCCAGATCGCACGAGTTTCTCATAATGAACGGAAAATTTTATTAGCCGCTGGAGCAACGGCGGGTATGGCTGCTATTTTTGGTACGCCAATCGCAGGCATATTTTTAGCTATTGAATTATTATTATTCGAATTTTCACCAAGGTCTATGATACCTGTTGCTTTAGCCTGCATCACGGGGGCGGCAGGGCATCATTTTCTCTTTGAACCAGGACCTGTTTTTCCTGTAGGGCATATAATTGAAGCTCCGTCGAACACAGCACTTTTTGTTTACAGCATGCTGGGAATAGTGATGGGTTTTATTTCAGTTTTCGCTACCAAAATTGTTTACTTTATTGAAGATAGTTTTGAGAAATTACCGGTTCATTGGATGTGGTGGCCTGCAATTGGTGGCCTTGCTGTTGGTATTGTCGGTTATTTTGCACCAAGAACACTCGGTGTGGGTTATGATAATATTACTGATGTTTTATCTGGCAACTTAACCCTGAAAGTTGTATTTGGATTATGCATTTTCAAATTTATTTCATGGGCAATCGCTTTGGGTAGCGGAACATCTGGCGGGACATTGGCACCATTATTCACAATTGGGGGTGCCGCAGGAATTTTGCTGGCGGCCGGTATTCTCTATTTTTTTCCTAATTCCGGAATTACTTTGTCGCTTGCTGCGTTAGTGGCCATGGCAGCGATGTTTGCCGGAGCTTCACGAGCGTTGCTTACTTCAATCGTGTTTGCCCTGGAGGCTACTGGCCAGTCGAATGCACTGTTACCGCTTTTAGCGGCATGTATTGGTTCTTACTTGGTTTCTTTTTTTATCATGGAAAACACCATCATGACAGAAAAAATAACAAGACGCGGTGTAAAAACTCCTGATTCGTATGAACCGGATATATTGGAAACGATCAACGTGAGTCGCGTGATGGACGAAGATGGTTTAGTAATAAGCGATGACAATACAATTGGCGAAGTGCGCGAATGGCTGGAAAAAGAGACTGAATACAACAGCAACTATTTCATTCTCGTAAACAAGGACAATATATTCAGTGGAATCATTAGCTCATCAAATTTGTTCAGTAATCATCATCCGAAGGATAAATCAATAGGTTCACTCATCAAAAGAAATAGTGTTTCAGTCGGAGATGCTAACAGCCTTAGAACCGCCGTAGAAATAATGGCAAGAGAAAATATTGATTTATTACCCGTTACTTCAGTTGATAATAATATTATTGGTATTCTTTCTTATAAAGATATTCTCTCCGCGTACAAATCTGATATTGATAATTACGTAAAAAACGAACCTTCTATATCCTTAAAAAGAAATGGATTAAAAATGTTAGTACGAGGGAATAAATTGGTGCAGTTAATAACTAAAAACAAATAATAATTCTCTTGACAAGTTCAATTAATAGTGATGGAGCGGAACTTAAGCTTTCCGTCATTAGATTAAATTTTATGCAAGCGGACTTATAATTTTTGATCAAAGGATCCGTTCTGTATACGCAATAAAAGAACAGTTTTGTTGATTTACTGCATTTTTTAACATACAATAAGCTAAGATATTAGCGTAATTTTGGACGTGTACAGAACTATTTTTGCCTTTTATATATAATGATTCTATGAAGTTTTTATTTTATTCTATTTTAATTGCTACCCTTCTCCCGTTATCAGTTTTTGCAAATAATGATACAACTAATATCCCTTTAGGCAGGCAAATATTTCATGATCGCATAAAAGACGAACAAAAGCTTGCAGATAAGGCCGATGGACATCTCGACGGCATGATTAAAGTGAGCAGCAATCCTGATGTGAATTTGCAGGTAACGGATGCCATCTTTAGAAAAGTAAATGTGCTTAGAAATGATATTGAGATCAATAACGACATACCAACTAATAATGATAAGGTAAGATATCTTCGTTACCTGGACGATCTGCTGAAAGACTTTATCAATAACTGGAAAACACATAAGTTAAACCCATCGTTAGCACCGTTGCTCGTTCAGAATTTTCATGAAATTTATAATGCAAATATTAAAGGAGAAAGTATGGCTCCACTAATAGAGAAAGTACCGTACGAAGTGGGGTTAATAAATGCGACAATTTTTGAAGATAATGCTGGGTACCTTGAAAGTAAAATTATTTTGTTTAGAAAGTTTTGTGCCTTATATCCTGATAAGATATTAGCAAACATAGGCCCTTATGTAAGTGAGCCATTTGCAGATACCCTCGTAATAGACGCGTTTAAAAACAGCCCAAGCCAGTTGTATTCCTACGCTCAATCTTCAGGGAGCCAACAGGGAAGGCTGATAAGACGAATAGACGATCCGAGGATAAAAACAATAGTTCAATTGAGCGCTCAAAACCGGGCATTGTTCTATTTCCCTTTTTTGGATGAACTCATCAGCGGTAAATTAACGATGGCCGATGTCACGAAAGTAGCGGGAAGTTCCGATAAGACTTATGACAGTGTTGGTTACTACAGTTTACTGGTAAAAACAGAAATTGATTATTACGATCGCGTAACACATGGAGACACTCCTGTTGCGATGTATGGAGCCAACGGTTTAGTAGATATGTTGAAAACAAAAGCCATTCAGCATTTTATAACTCCCATCAATCTATTACACGAAAATCCGAATCCCGCTGTAAGGTTTAAAGCTCTACAACCCTTGGATGCACAGGAATTATATTACATGATGGTTTTGGGGGAAAATGACATTTACACTTCAAGCTATAAATATAGTTTTGACAGAATGATTCAAAAAATGGGACCGACTCCGCATGGGGATTCACTATTGATGTCGGTGCATTTCGACAGGTTTAAGAAATTTATAAAAATGGCAGCGGGGTACAATAAATTGGATGAATTTTTGAAGACAATGCCTGAAAACTCCGAGAAGCTAATGCAAGCTTTCGTTGCTAAATTGGAAACAACCGGCACGCTTGAGGATGCGGTGGATGTGGCAGATTCTTACGGAAGTATTACCAATCCTGCGCTTCAACAGTCCATGTTGAAAAATGTAGAATGGAACGAACAACGGTGTATTAAAGAAGATAACGAACGTGGACGCAAAATTTATAGGCTTTTGAAAACTATATTCCTTTCTGCTGATCCAAAAAATGGTATTGATCTTTCAAAAGCAATTGGCATTCCTCCTATTTACACGGTAGATTATAATTATCTCGCCGACGACTCCGGACGTATTATTGAACAGGTATTTTTTTATGGAGATAAAGATGGAAAAATGTCCTATGCAAGTTATCTTTCTTCTTTCCCGAGCAGCGACTGGAGCATTGTCATGAAGAGTGAATGGATCGAAATAAAATCCAGAAAAGGAAAACCCGTCTGGATATTTGCTAACCTTCCATTAGATAATGCAACAGATAAGGATGCAGACGCACAGGAAGATTTGATCAATTATCTTGACTCAAAAGGATTGAAACCATCCATAGTAATACATCGGGGGCACAGCTATCATCTTCCCTATACGATTAAGCAGCTTCCCGAAAATGCAAAAATTATTATGCTTGGATCGTGTGGTGGCTACCAAAATTTGAAAACAATTTTAAAATATTGCCCTAATGCCCATATTATCTCTACCAAGCAAACAGGGGCAAAAGACGTGAATAAGCCAATAATTGACGCACTTGATAACACGCTTAGAGCTGGCGATAATATTGACTGGCGCAAGATGTGGAGTGGTCTTGAAACTTATTTTAGCCATACATCCCGGGAAACAAGAGAAACCTTTGAGGATTACATCCCACCACAAAAAAATCTTGGGGCATTGTTTATAAAAGCATATAATAAAGAAGGCGGTGGAGATGATTTGTAAAAATTTTTACAAAACGTATTTTTATTGAAATAAGATCGCAGTAAAACAATAAAAAAGCAAAATTTGAACTCAAATATCTTTTTTTGCATTTGATAAATACACCCCGCCAAAGATCAGAGATGCTGCAATGATCTTGACAAGTGATAGTTCTTCCTTTAAAAAGACCATCGCTATCAATACTGCAAAAACAGGCTGTGAATAAATATATGCCCCGGCTGTAGAAGCGTTAAGTTTTTGTATGCCATAAACATTGAAAATGTAAGCAAGAAAAGTACCCGGAACTACAATCAGAAATAAAAAAAACCAATCTTTAATTGTAAAAATCTGCCAGGTAATCTGGGTAAATTCGTGAAAACAAAACGGAAGTATCATGAAAAAGCCAAAAGTAAATAACCATCGTATCACTTGAATAGACGAGTATTTATTCATGAGCGGTTTTACCAGGATAAAATAAAATGTATAAGCAACAGCACTTAGAATAACAAGAATATCTCCTAAAACTTTATTCTCTCCCGGAACACTTATCTCCCTGGTAGTAATTAGCAAAATGGCTCCTAAAACCCCAAGCAATAAGCCAAAAGATCTTGCAAGCGTAATTTTTTCCCTTAAAACTCTTGCTGCTATAATCACAATAAGAATAGGAGTAATAAGCGTAAGTAATGCAGCATGAATAGGAAAAGTAAAGGCCAGCCCCTTAATAAAAAGCATCTGATTTAAAGCAATCGCGGTAAGCGCGCACAATAAAAAAGCCGGAATATCTTCCTTTTGAATTTTCTTTTCAGGCTTTTTGAATAAAAATAAACACCAAAATAAGATAACGCTAACAGCAATACGAATAATATTAATACCAAAGGGCCCTGCATAATGATTGTTTGTAAAATACTTAATGGCGCTATAATTAATTGCAAAAAAAAGATTGGTTCCCAAAAGTCCCAGATGCGCCTTCAAATGTGAATTCAAAATAAATTATTGAGATGCAAAATTGACTGATTTTAATGATAGCACAAACTCCTTTATAGACTTTTTGTATACTTCAGAAGAAAAATAAAAAGCTCTAAATTCAAATGAAGAGGCTTCTTTTAACGCAGTTTCAATTGAAAATTCCTCTTCTTCAACACAAAAAAAATAGTTTCTTTTAAAAAGGTATTCTGCTAAATATTCCTGTTCTGTTTGTCCCGGAGTGGGAATTAAAATCGCTTTTCTCTTTAAAGCCGCGAGGTCCATGATCGTAGTGTATCCACTTCGTCCAATGATCATTGTTGACTGTTCCAACGATTCATTTAATTCCGCTGCGGAAAGGTGGTTTACGATTTTGACCAGAGGGTTGTTTGATGTCAACATGCTGTTGGAATCCGGCAAACCTCTCACCAAAAGAACGCTCCCTGAAAATTCTTTCAACTGCTCTAAAACTTTTCTTTCAAAAAGAGTTCGTTGCGGTTCGGGTCCTGAGATTGTAATAAGGATATCATAAAGCTTTTCGGTTGACATAGAATGAAATCTTGATAGAATACCTATGTAATCAATGTTAGCTGGTGTTTTTTTCGGATGTGAAAGTTCGCCTCCAATACCAATTTCCCTTTCGTCAGGTACCCAGCAGGCCGAATATTTATTAATAAAAAAATAGTGGATTTTTTGCGCAATAATATCAGCGAACACACTTCCCGTTTTTATTTGAAGTTGGTGAGTTATATAAATTGAATGAATTTTTTTGTGATACATTCCAAAACGATTATCGGAAATAATGGCGTTTATTTGGTGTTCTTTCACCGTTTTTTTTAACCATCGATGTTCTCTAATTACAGTAAAAATTATCTTTGGAAGCTGCAAAATAAGAGTTGAAAAAAAGGATGTTTTGCCCCTTCCATACTTGATTTCATAACCTTTGCACCGTAAAAATACGCAAGAAGGAAACTCTTGTTTTAATAAATAAAATATACTTTTATCCCCTACGATATACACATCGCATCCTTGATTAACAAGCTCCAGAATTATTGGAACACAGCGCGTTGCATGGCCTAATCCCCAATCCAGAGGTGCCACTAAGATCCGCGGTTTCGCACGTTGGTTGTTAAAGTCAGTCACCTTTATAAAAATTTTGCAATAATTAATGGTGAAAATAGTTTAATTTAGAGTTTGATTTAGTAATTGGTATTCCTTATTTATTGAATGGTAAATCCAAGGTGTCCAATTTCTAAATCAGGACTAATTCAAATTATTTTAATGAAAAATTTAACCAGGCTCTTTCTGATTTTATTAGTTGTTTTATCCGTACTTGCTATAAGTTGCACTGCTTCGCACAAAGGCAAATGCGGTTGTCCTGCTAAAACCGGAATGGTTGGTTATTAAAACCCCAATTAAGATGGACAAATTCAATCGCGATCTGTTGGTCTTGTTCAAAGAAAAATCAACCCCCCAATCAATCGAACATGAATTAGAACTTTTGCACGAGTTGTTATTTTATGTTGAAAAAATGGATAATATTGTACCGGTTTATGAGGTTATTAATATAAACAAGTACAAAATTACTTCCAACAGGAAGGTAGTAAGAGAGACGTTGGGGAATAAGGTTCTTCGACCATTCGTTTTCTTGAATAACATGAACTAATCCTAAATTATTCAGTTATATTCCATACTTCTCTTCCGCGTAACAGGCGGTCTAAATTGTTATCGGCTTTAGATTTTGATTCCATTATTTGTTCTGTCATTGTATCTTCATAACATGGCCTGTCAGCATCGTAAAATACCCCAAATGGCCTTGGAAAATGGTGCTCAGCTTTGGCATTTTCAAAAAACCTGGTAAGTATTTGAGCCTTGTAAAGATCTTTTTCGTCGTGTATCCAAAGGTCATTTTCACTTATCGTTCCATCTAATTCCACTACCTCCGGCTTCATATCGGCCAATTTAATTCCCTTCTTTTTTTCAGTACCAAAAACCAATGGTTGGTCTTGAGAAAGAAATAAAGTTTCTTCAGTTTTGGATTTTTTATCAGTAAATACTTCAAAAGCACCGTCATTAAAAATATTACAATTCTGATAAATTTCCAGGAAAGAAGCACCTTTATGATGCGCAGACCTTAACAACATTTCCTGTAAATGTTTCGGGTCTCTGTCCATTGTTCTGGCTACAAACGTTGCATCAGCGCCCAATGCCAGGGCAGGAGGATTAAATGGATGGTCAATACTTCCCAATGGAGAGCTTTTTGTAATTTTTCTCTGTTCACTGGTAGGTGAATATTGTCCTTTGGTCAGGCCGTAAATCTCATTGTTGAAAAGCAAAATATTTACGTCAAAATTCCGGCGAAGTAAATGAATCGTATGGTTTCCGCCAATACTTAAAGAATCTCCATCGCCCGTCACAATCCACACACTTAATTCTGGTCTGCTCGCTTTCAAACCACTGGCTATCGCTGTTGCCCGCCCATGAATGCTATGCATGCCGAATGTGTTCATATAATAAGGGAAACGGCTACTGCACCCTATACCAGAAATAATTACAAAATTTTCGCGCGGAATTCCCAATGTGGGAAACACCTTTTGCACTTGGGATAAAATGGAGTAATCGCCACAGCCAGGACACCATCTTACTTCCTGATCGGTCGTAAAGTCCTTCGCAGTTAAGGTTTCTGGAGCTAATGCAGTATTATTCATTTTAATAACATTATGAATTCCAAAGTTAATAAATACAAAGTAATGCCAGGAAATTATACTTTGTGAAATACGGAATTTTAACGTCGTCACCAGTGAGAAATCTTAAAAAAACGGCCAGTGATGAAAATCACCGGCCTTGCTTACCTCTGAAACCACAAGAAAAATTTTAAAATTCTTCTTGAAAGCGTTTAAAAAAAGTATATCTAATATTGACAACGCAATAATAAATCAGAAAAAGTTTAATACGTGGAATTACAAAGACTGGGTTTTTAGTGGTCTTTTTTAATATAGGAAAAGGAAACTTAGGATGGGCCGCTAAATTAGGGATAAATTATTTATAAAAATAATTTTTCTAAAATTTAGTTTGAAAATTTCTTTACTTCTTCCAGCGCTAACTGGTCAATTTTTTTAATCTTATATTCATACCACCACTTGGGAGCTGTTTTTTTTATAATAGTATCAATACTTCTCATTCCGAAAAGATTCCAGATGCCTTGTGCTTTACCGGAGAAAGAACTTTGTAACGCTCTTAAGCTCATTGCAAATCCGCTGTCAATATATTCCATGTGATGCCAGTATCCAGCAGGCATGAATAAAGTATCTCCGGGATTTAAAATCAAATCATAGCCAACGGCATGCTTCAATGCAGGAAATTTCTCGTAATCGGGATTGCCATTCCCCGAACTGTAATTTGAAAAGTCCACAAGACTCAGAACCTCGAAGGGCTTTCTGTACAACTTGTGTTGTTCCTCATGGCGAAACAATAGAACTCTTTTTCGCCCTGCGAACTGAGTATGCAAAATGTGCGAAAGATCTATATCAAAATGCATATGCGTAATAGACGATTCGCCGCCGGTAAATAGCATCGGATATTTTTTTACAAATCCTTTCATTAGATGTTCCGGCCAGGTAAAATCGTCAATTAGCTGAGGTGCATGATCAAAAATATTAAAAAGAAAAATGCGCCATCCGGCCGGTCCTTTCTGTATCATATCAACATATTCACCGAACGTTTTGTAATCATCCGCAGTATTGATAGGGGTATAGGCGTCACTTTTTACGTTATTATAAAGCCCAACTTTTTTATCGCCGACGATTTCGTTGAAATATTCCCAATTCCATTTTTTATACGCAGGCCATTCTTTAGCAAGGTCTTTTATAACCAACGGTATTTCGGGCTGATAATATTTTCTTTTGAACTCGGAAGAAGTAATATTGTTAACAACATCTATTGACTGTAGCTGCATGAAACGAAATCTTTTGATTTTGCAAAAATAACTATTCTTCTTTTTCAATAAGCCAGCATTAGACAGCGCAAAATAACGATGAAACAATATCCGTAGTTTTTTATCCGGAAAGCGTAATGTTTGAAACTTAACGATGACGTAACTTCGCAGCTATTTAAAACTGAACCGATTGGCATTACATTTTCATAAACTTGCGATAAAAGACATTCAAAAAAATACTTCGGACGCCGTGGTGATTACTTTTGATGTTCCGGAGAAACACAAAGGAGATTTTATTTTTAAACAAGGCCAGAACGTCACAATTCGACATTTCGCAGGAGACGAAGAATTCAGAAGGTCTTACTCCATTTGTAGTTCCCCGTTAGAGAATGAATTAACAATCGCTGTGAAAAAAGTTGAAAGTGGAATGTTTTCCACTTTTGCCAACGAGAAACTTAGGAAAGGTGATCTGCTGGAAGTGATGTCGCCCACAGGCACTTTTTTTACAGAAGTGAACATCGCTAATAGAAAAGATTATGTCTTTATCTCCGCAGGCAGTGGGATCACTCCTGTCATTTCTATTATAAAAACAATTCTTCTTACCGAGCAAAACAGTTGCGTGACCCTTGTTTATGGGAATAAAAATTTACAATCTATTATTTTCAGGGAAGCAATAGACGCTTTAAAAGATAAGTACTTAAAAAGATTCAGGGTATTTCATATTTTGAGTAGGGAAAGAACTGATACAGACTTTAATTATGGAAGAATAGATGTTTCTAAATGCAACCAACTTTCTAAATTAATTAATTTCAAAATTATTGATGATTTTTTTATTTGTGGTCCCGAGGAAATGATTTTTAGTGTTAAAGATTTTTTAGAGGGATGGGGAATCGAACCCAAACATATTCATTTTGAGCTATTCAATACGCCGGTTCGGATAAATAAAAGAACATTTATACCAACAATTGAAGCTCCTGAAACAGGAAGCGAGATCACGGTAAAAATTGACGGCCGTAGTTTTGATTTTTCGCTTGACTATAATGGAGAGGTTATCTTAGATGCCGCCCTGGCACAGGGTGCCGACCTTCCCTTTGCGTGCAAAGGCGGTGTATGCTGCACCTGTAAAGCGAAGCTTATAGAAGGTGAAGTAGAAATGGAAGCTAACTACGGGCTTGAAAAGAGTGAGGTAAAAGAAGGGTATATTTTAACCTGTCAGTCACATCCCAGAAGCAAAAAAGTAGTAGTGGATTACGATCAGAAATAAAAGACTACCTTTTCTAATGATGAAAATTTACGACCCTTTTGGCTTACGGACAGCAATGTTAACTCCATTTCCAAAAATCTTGTTTTAACTGCACGGGCAGATGATTCGCTTTTAAAATCAGTAACTTTGAGTATAAAGTCTTTTTTAAAAATGGATACCCGAAAATTATTAGAAAATTTTGATCGGAAGATAGCGGCTGAAATAAAAATTGAGCCTAAAGACTGGATGCCGGATGAATATAGGCAAACGTTAATTCGCCAAATAAGCCAGCATGCACATAGCGAAATAGTCGGAATGTTGCCAGAGGCCAATTGGATCACAAGGGCGCCTTCTTTGCGAAGAAAAGTCATTCTACTCGCTAAAGTTCAGGACGAGGCTGGTCATGGCTTGTATCTGTATTGCGCCGCGGAAACATTAAATATTTCGCGTGAAGAAATGGTCGATCAATTGCTCTCCGGAAAGGCCAAATATTCTTCCATTTTTAATTATCCAACTCTTTCGTGGGCAGATATGGGTGCTATTGGCTGGGCTGGTAGACGGTGCAGCCATCATGAACCAGGTGCCACTTTGCAGGGCATCTTATGGACCTTATGCACGAGGAATGGTCCGCATTTGCAAAGAGGAAAGTTTTCATCAACGTCAGGGTTACGAGATTCTATTGACACTTTGCCGGGGAAGCAATGAACAAAAGGCCATGGCACAAGACGCACTCAATCGTTGGTGGTGGCCTAGTCTCATGATGTTTGGCCCTAACGATGAGCAATCACCACATTCAGTACAAAGTATGAAATGGAAAATCAAACGATTTACGAATGATGAGTTAAGACAAAAGTTTGTTGACGTCTGCAAAGAACAGGCGGATATTTTAGGAATTACCATTCCTGACCCAGATTTGAAATGGAATAAGGAAAGAGAACATTACGATTTTGGCGAAATTAACTGGGGAGAATTTTGGAATGTAATAAAAGGAAACGGCCCATGCAACAAAGAACGACTGGCAGCAAGAGTAAAGGCTCACGAAGATGGTGCCTGGGTCAGAGAAGCTAGTTTGGTGTATGCAGCTAAACACAAAAATAAAACTTCAGATAAAGAGGTGATATTAGAAACAGTCTGAATAAAAAATTTTAATCATGAAAGTTTAAACTCTAAAAAATGGATCCTCAAAAAGAAGAACCCCTTTGGGAAGTTTTTATCCGCAGCAGGCAAGGTTTGGAACACAAGCATGCGGGAAGTCTTCATGCGGCTGACGCTCAAATGGCCATAGAAAATGCACGTGATGTTTATACCCGCAGGATGGAGGGCGTTAGCATTTGGGTGGTAGAATCAAAATATATCCATTCCACTAATCCCGATGAAGCTGAAAGTTTTTTTGAGCCTGCGAATGATAAAATATATCGCCACCCGACTTTTTATGATTTGCCGGATGAATTAAAATATATGTAAGATTGACATTATGATTTAAGAATGCACAGTAAACCAACAAATATTGACAGAAACTATTTAGTGGATTATACACTTCACCTTGCTGATAGTTCTTTAATAATGGGGCATCGGTTAAGTGAATGGACGGGCCATGGGCCGATGCTTGAACAAGATATTGCGATCAGTAATATCGCATTAGACCTGATAGGGCAAGCCAGAAATTTTTATCAATATGCGGCTGACATAGAGAATTCTAAAAATACCGAAAAAAAAGTAACAGAAGATGACCTTGCCTACCTAAGAGATACATTTGAATTCAAAAATTTATTAATCACCGAGCTTCCCAATGGTGATTGGGCGCAAACGATTGGAAAAATGTTTTTTTTCAGTGCATGGCAATTTTATTTCTATCAGAAATTAATTTATAGTTCGGACAAGCAAGTGTCTGCGATCGCGGAGAAATCGTTGAAGGAAGTGACCTACCATGTAAAATGGAGTGGCGATTGGGTAATGAGACTTGGAGATGGGACCGAAGAAAGCAGAGAAAGAATGGACGCCGCAATTGATTATCTCTGGCCGTACACCGGCGAAATGTTTGTTCCTGCTCAATTTGAATTAAACCATGAACAACAAGTAACCATTGACGTTAGGAGCATCAAAAAAAATTGGCTTGACAAAGTAAAGGGTGTTTTAGCCGAAGCCACACTTACTGTGCCGGAAGATGCCTGGATGCAAAGCGGTAGTAAAAAAGGAGTCCATACAGAACATTTAGGTTATATTCTTGCAGAAATGCAGTATATGCAGCGGACCTATCCTGGATTGGAATGGTAAATTCACCTGGCATATAATTGATCTCACGGTATCCGCCTGATAAATCTAGTGACTTCGTCTTGATAAATTTTGATTGATAAAAATGAATACAACATCTCAAAATATTACTTCTCAACATGCAAGAAAAAAAACGCAGAAAGAAGTTTGGGAGATTTTAAAGACTGTAACTGATCCTGAAATTCCCGTACTCTCTGTTATTGACTTAGGAATCGTGAGGGAAGTTAATATTGAAAATCAAATTGCAGAGATTGTTATTACACCAACCTATAGCGGTTGCCCCGCCATGGATTTTATAGGAATGAACATTAGAAAAACATTATTGGAGAGTGGGTTTGATGAAATAAAAATAACGCATCAATTTGCTCCGGCATGGACTACAGACTGGATGACTGAAGAAGGAAAAGAAAAATTAAAGTCTTACGGAATAGCGCCACCCAATTCAAAAATAGTTGATTTAGACTATTTGAATAACCTTCCGGTGCGATGCCCTCATTGTAATTCTATGAACACGAAGCTAATCAGTCAATTTGGTTCTACCGCTTGCAAAGCGCTTTATCAATGCGAAGATTGCAGGGAACCGTTTGATTATTTTAAATGTCATTAAGACTAACAAATTCTCCTAAAGCAGTAAACAAACAATTTTAAACTTTTTTTTATTTTGCTATGAATACCATTCTCTTTGAAACAAAAGACTCCATCGCTTTTATCACTTTAAACCGCCCGGATAAATTAAATGCTTTCAACCGCGAAATGGCGCTGGGACTTCAGGAAGCGCTGGATAAATCTGAAAAAAGTATGTTCATTCGTTGTGTCTATATAACAGGTGCTGGTCGGGCGTTCAGCGCTGGCCAGGACTTGTCTGAAGTGTCCGATCCAAATGGACCCGGGATGGAAAAAATTTTGTCAGAGCATTACAATCCTATTGTCAAAAAGATCAGAAATTTGAGTAAACCGGTTATCGCTGCTGTAAATGGAGTAGCTGCCGGAGCTGGTGCTAATATCGCTTTATGTTGTGACATAGTGGTTGCTGCTGAATCGGCCTCCTTTATCCAGGCGTTTAGTAAAATTGGGCTAATACCCGACAGTGGCGGTACGTATTTTTTGCCGCGCCTGATTGGATTTCAAAAAGCATCGGCCATCATGATGCTTGGTGACAAAATAAGCGCTAAAAAGGCAGATGAACTTGGAATGATTTATAAATATTTTCCGGATGAGATATTTAATGCTGAGGCAGAAAAAATAGCTTTTACCCTCTCCATTGCGCCCACAAGGGGATTGGCTTTTACAAAACAAGCACTTAATAAGTCATTGGAACAAAATCTGGAACAATAACTACATACTGAAGACATTTTGCAACAGGAAGCCTCCACCACCAAAGATTTTAACGAGGGCGTGATAGCGTTTATTGAAAAACGAAATCCCGATTTTAGAGGCGTTTAAAAAAGAAAAAAATCGATTCAGAAAACACCTTTAAATAAAAAGACTAATAATCCTAAAACGTGAACCTAAAGTTAATATTCCTGCATAAGCTATTTTTGCTAAGAGTTTATAAAAGACATGCTAATGACATATGCGATTTTATGCAATTTTTTATTTTTCTTTGGAAAAATGGCACAAATAGTTTTATACTTTTGTCTGATGGCAAAAAATGCTTGTGGTAAAGTTTTTCTTTCATTGATATTTTTCCTTTTATGTTCAACGTTGGCTGAAAGCCAGGTAATTGACAAAGGTAATTCGACTCCTAACTTAGAGGATACAGTTCATTTACCGCCTGAAGACACCATTTTTGTAAAAGTGGCGGATACCGTTCTGCGCATAAAAAATTTTAGCCCCTATTTCACACTACACGTCGATTCTACTTTAGACTATCAATTTGAGATCAATAAAAATCCTTACGATTATTATTGGTATCTGAAAAATTCGCCCGTAGGATTAAAAATTAATAAAGATAATGGCACACTGCATTTTAAGGCTGGGAAGTCTTTTTTTCTCTCCGGCAAATTAAAATACGACCATGAATATAAAGTGGACCTAGGTGTCCAAAATCTAAACAATCCGCAGGACCATGTGGACACCATTTTTACACTACTTTTTTATAATACCGATATCGTTCCTTCCAAAATAAAACCCACTGTCAGTGATAATCTGATTATTGATGAAGGAGATACATTGAGTTTTAAACTACAATGTGAGGATGGAAGTTTCCCGTTAGAATCGCTCACGTACTATTGCAATTATCCTATTAGCTCTTCCACTCCTGTTGCCCACTGTGGTGATTTCTTTACGTGGATAGCTCCCTATGATTTTATAAAAAGCAATGAAAACTTAAAACAGAAGACAGTTGTAATAAAATTTATCGGAGCAGATAAATTTTTTAATAGGGATACCGCAACTGTAAAGGTGACCGTAAATGAAAGTATCAATTATCCTATTCGGTTAGCAGAATACAACAAAATCAATGATATAATTGAAAAATACATATTGGATTTAAAAAGTACATTTAAAGATCTTGATCAAAAGTTAAAAAAGACAAAGGGCACCAGAACCACTTTTGACCTTACTTCGGCATCTACAGCTCTCGGTGGTACTGTTTTAACTTCGCTGCCAGACGCTAATCTGCACACTTATGGTGCGATTCTGCCAAGTGTAGGCGTGGCGCTGGTACCGGTAAAGAATGCTGTAGCACCCGATAAAAATGATGATTTGAACGCAGCGTCGTTGGTAAGGAACAATATTAAACGATTGCAATACTTACTGACAAACAATATGCTGATAGGAGATAAAGATCCTGAAATCATTACCAAGACTGCAAAAATGAAGGATGAATTGCAGCAAGTACAGCTTCAACTTATAGACGTGCAAATAGTAGATGCCGGTACTGACAAAGAAAAATTGGACGAATATTTTAATGACCCAAAAGTGTCTAAAAAGTATAGGTTAAAATCAAAGTAAAAGTCTTGCTACCGGGATTGATAGCCTTTAAAAATTGCAAATACACTATTTTTAATGATAGCCGACCATATTGGCGTTTACCCTGCAACCCACTTTAGACGATGTGCATGAGGTAATAGTTACGCCGAGTGTGATTGTCAACAAGGTAATAATCAGAAGCTTTTTCATTTTAATTTTTTTTTGTTAAATGAGATAAAGTCTATCAGGATAAAACTTTTGGACTAAAATGAATTCTTCAATAAAGGGATTGGAAAAATGACGGTAGTAAGGGAGATCAGGTGTAAGTCAGGAGCGCTGTTAATGGTAGCCGACCATATTGGCGTTCACCTTGCAACCCGCTTTAGACGAAGTGCATGAGGAAATAGTTGCGCCAAGTGCAATTGTAAACAAGATAATAATCAGAAGCTTTTTCATTTTAATTTTTTTTAGTTAAATGAGATAAAGTTTATCAGGATAAAACTTTTGGACTAAAATGAATTCTTCAATAAAGGGATTGGAAAAATGAGCAGAGGACAAAAAAACAAAATCAAAACGAAAATTGCAAGCAAAAGCGAATTTTTATTTTTTTCAGCGAATAAAAATCGAAATAACCATTTATCAATTCTTCTTTTTATTCTAAAGAAAATAACTTTGGGACATTAATAATTTCAGCTTTATTCAAAAAACAACTATGTACTCCTGGGAAGAAATAATATTTCGACTGTTTCTGGCTAGTGTCTTTGGTGGGTTAATCGGCCTCTAACGGGAAAGAAAGGAATGGACTGCTGGAATGCGTACCCACATGATGGTTAGTATTGGTTCTGCCTTAATAATGATGGTGTCATCTTTTGGGTTTAAAGATGTATTAGGCGGCGATCATATCATACTTGATCCTTCCAGGGTTGCTGCGCAGGTAGTTAGTGGAATTGGCTTTATAGGTGCGGGCACTATTTTGTTTATGAATAAAGGAAGAATCCGTGGGTTGACTACTGCAGCCGGATTATGGACAGTGGCAGCTATCGGCCTCGCTACCGGCGGGGGGATGTATCTTGCCGCGGGCGTCGCCACAGGGTTTGCACTTATTATTTTATGGGCACTCCAATTTGTAGAGAGAAAAATAACTCAAAAGTTTAAGCAAAAAATATTGACCATCGAAGCCAAATCAAATGCTGACACCACAAAAATCCTCGAGGACTTAGAAGCAGAAAATGTTGGTTTTGTGAGTTTCTCTGTTGATAACAACGGATCCAGGTCTTTTTATCCAATTAAAAATTGAAAGCGTTGAATCCGGAAAAATAAACAAACTGATTCAACGGCTTCAGCAGAATACTGACGTGAATAAAATTGACTGGGAATAAATCCATTTTTTTATCTCTCAATATATTTCTCTCTCTTGGATTGAATAAAAAGCACAACATGAATCGCTATCAGCAATTCACAAACTATTTCTTTTACAATCATGGTCTCACTTTTTTAAATGAATGATAAAAATGAAACGTATGTATTTTCATTTTATTCTGTTTAGTGATAAAAAAGCCCCCGTACATATTCCGAAGGCTTTGAACATTTTTATTTTCAATCATTTCAAATTGATAATTACTCCAGCCTGAAAATTGACGTTGTTAAGATCGTGATAACCATTCTTGTTATACGGCGAATAATCATAAATAGCTCCTACGTTGATGCCCGATGAACTGTATTTTTTAAAAGGAATCATCAATCCGAGGCCACCTTGAGCGCGAAATTCTACATTGGTTGCGCTGCTTCCGAACTCTCCAAGATATTGATTAAAAGCAATAATATTTGCGCCAGCGCCTAACGAAATATAAGGCTTCAAATAGGTTGCAGAAAGAGGATAATATTTTGCTTGTAATAAGATAGGAGTGGTTTGCACAGAATTAGTCAATACCGCTGATACTTCCTGTGATTTGCCTAACGGATACAATGCTCTCGGATATTTTTGATAATAATCCTGGAAACCAAAACCCAAACCTACAGATAAATTATCGCTAATCGAATACATAAGACCAACCATAAAACCGCGGGGCGAATTGTTACTGATAATATCTGATTTGAAACCGCCTAAAGGCATGCTGTAATTGTAATTAAGATCCAGACTGAAAGTGTTCTTTTGTGCTGAAACTGACTGAGACATGCATATCATACCGAATGCAGCTAATATAATTTTAAACTTTTTCATATCTAAATATTTTAATTAGTTTTTAAATAAGGCGACAGATCGAATAAAGCCTTTACCTGGCTATCGGCAACCGTCGGATAAAAAATCCCAGAACCACGAATTAATCCAGTCCATATCACGTTGATCTTTTTATCCTGTAATGCATTTTTCAAATCAAGCATATCAACAGAAATAGCCCCTTCTTTGATTTGATAAACGCTATACGCATATGGAACATAATATCCATATCCTGGATAACCCCAGTAATAAGGATCCCAATAAGAATCATAAGACCCCCAATAATCACCGTAACTTATCACGCCTGTAGAGGTGCTTATTATGCGGTTCACATCTACGCCTACGTCAGGATTTTGTTCGTTGGAAACGAGTGTATAGCCGTATTGTTCCATATATTTAGTAACAGCGCTTATGTAAGCAGAATCTACGCCATCTAAATGCTTAGTCATTTGTCCATTGTCAATTACAGCTACAGAATCCGAAATACTAAACGTTTTATAATTAGTAAAGTTTACTGACGAATCGTGATCTGTAATATAGATTCTGGATTCCTCATCGCTTAAATTATTAAGAGGTTCTTTGGTACATCCTGTATAAATAAACGACATGCATGCTAAACCCAATAGCATTATTAAGTGTCTTTTCATAGTAGTAATTTTATTGATTAAAATATAATTGGAATCGCACAAAGCCAGTGCCCAACTATCTTTTGCATATTATAAACAACAAAACGTTTACAATTGAACCAATGATTTAAGAAAGATTTAGAATTGGTGTTAACAGTATGAAAAGAAAAGATAAAGAGAACCACAAAGGAATGACATAAAGTAATTTATTGTGAAATTTTGGCAAGAAAAGGCAAGCTATTTTGTCGGGAGTCTTTTTGCATCGGACGCATTCATTCTATCACACGAACATTCTAAAATATCTAAACACAAATTTTGATTATTTGTTAATTTACTATGGAATAAAAATTACTATCTACCATTGCACCTACATATTCCTCCTGTACTGACCGCCCACTTCATATAGCGCATGAGTAATTTGTCCGAGTGAACAATACTTCACCGTTTCCATTAATTCGGCAAATAGATTTCCATTATGAATAGCTACATTCTGTAAACTTTTTAACATTGATGCGCTTTTATCTTTATGTAATTCCTGGAATGCTTTCACATTTTCAATTTGAATATCTTTTTCTTCTTTAGTGCTTCTGATCACTTCAGCCGGAAGTATCGTAGGCGAGCCTTCTTTATTTAAAAATGTGTTGACACCTACAAGTGGTAATTCGCCATTATTTTTTAACGATTCATAATAGAGGCTCTCTTCTTGTATCTTGTTTCTTTGATACATTCTTTCCATCGCGCCCAACACGCCGCCTCTTTCAGAAATACGGTTGAATTCCGCCATCACGGCGTCTTCAACTAAATCAGTCAACTCTTCAACCAAAAAACTTCCCTGGTTGGGATTCTCATTTTTAGCGGTTCCCAACTCTCGATTGATAATTAATTGAATCGCCATAGCGCGACGTACGCTTTCTTCCGTTGGCGTGGTGATTGCTTCGTCGTAGGCATTTGTATGAAGGCTATTGCAGTTGTCATAAATCGCATATAAAGCCTGGAGTGTGGTACGAATATCATTGAAGTCAATTTCCTGCGCGTGCAGGCTTCTTCCACTGGTTTGAATATGATATTTCAGCATTTGCGAACGCGTATTCGCTTTGTATTTGTACTTCATTGCCTTTGCCCAAATCTTCCTCGCTACTCTTCCAATAACGCTATATTCAGCGTCCATTCCATTGCTAAAAAAGAAAGAAAGATTATGCGCAAAATCATCAATTTTCATTCCGCGGCTCATATAATATTCCACATACGTAAAACCGTTTGAAAGTGTAAACGCAAGCTGTGTGATAGGATTGGCGCCGGCTTCAGCAATGTGGTAACCGCTGATAGAGACAGAATAAAAATTTCGGACTTTATGTTCGATAAAATATTCCTGCACATCACCCATTAATTTTAAAGCAAATTCTGTTGAAAAAATACAGGTATTTTGCGCCTGGTCCTCCTTTAAAATATCTGCCTGCACTGTACCGCGTACTAAGGATAGTGCTTTTGTTTTTATTTCTTCATAAATATTTTTATCCAAAACATCTTCACCTGATAATCCCAGTAATCTTAAACCAAGACCATCATTACCTTTCGGTAAATGTCCAAGCATTTTTCCGCTTTCAGGAAAAACAAGTTCACCATTTACACCAATATATTTGGGAAGTTCTACTCCATTATATTTCGATTCAATAATTTCGATTACACGTTTCCGTAATTTCTGCTCAATTATATATTTTTCACACTGCTGATCAATGGCAGCGTTTAAGAAAAAGGCGAGCAACATTGGCGCCGGACCATTGATGGTCATGCTTACAGAGGTTTTTGGATCGCACAGATCAAAACCACTGTACAATTTTTTGGCATCATCCACACTTGCAACGCTCACACCACTGTTACCAACTTTTCCATAAATATCAGGGCGTGATTCAGGATCTTCGCCATAAAGCGTAACGCTGTCAAATGCTGTGCTGAGGCGCTTTGCCGGCTGGCCAACGCTTACATAATGAAACCTGCGGTTCGTTCTTTCCGGGCCGCCTTCGCCGGCAAACATTCGGGTCGGGTCTTCTTCCGCGCGCTTCAAAGGAAATACTCCAGCAGTAAAAGGAAATTTTCCCGGGAAATTTTCCTGCAATTGCCAATTCAAAATATCTCCCCAATCTTTAAATTTTGGAACAGAGATTTTTGGAATTTTCGTATGTGAAAGCGATTCAGTAAATAATGGTTGTTTGATAATTTTACCACGTACATTGTATTCAAAAAAATCTTTTTGATAGAGTGCTTTTGTTCCATCCCATTCCTCCAATAAAAGTTTAGAATCGGGCGATAATTTTTTCTCAATTTCAGATCTTCTTTTTTCTAATTCTGTTACAAGTAAAGAATTATTTTCTTTTTTTTCTGAGGGATTTTTTTTGAAATTTCTGATGGTTCCATCCAACTGGTAAAGTTCTGAGGCAATTTCCGCTTGTTCCTCAGACAGCTTATTATAGTTTTCTATCTCTTCTGTAATTTCTGCAAGGTACCTTACTCTTTTAGGAGGGATGATTGAATGGCTGTAACTTTCACTTCTGACTGGTGCGTCGTACATTTCCCAATCCATTCCGGACTTTTTATTTACCTTCTCAATTATTTTATTGAACAATTCATTGCATCCAGGATCATTAAATGTAGAAGCGACCGTTCCGATTATCGGAAGTTCTTCATCTTTTGCTGTCCACAACCCATGATTGCGTTTGTATTGTTTTTTTACATCGTGCATAGCATCCAAAGCGCCAGCTTTATCAAATTTATTGATGCAAACAATATCCGCATAATCAAGCATGTTAATTTTCTCTAACTGAGACGCAGCACCGTATTCAGGGGTCATTACATACATACTCACATCGCAATGGCCCAGAATGGAAGCATCACTTTGCCCAACACCTGCGCTTTCCAAAATAATAAAATCGTAACCGGCTGCTTTACAAATATCAAGGGCTTCCTGAACATAATTACTTAACGCTTTGTCATTTTCACGAGTCGCAAGGGAACGCATATATACCCGCGGATGATGAATCGAATTCATTCGGATACGGTCTCCCAATAAAGCGCCGCCGGTTTTTTTCCTGGACGGGTCAACAGAAACAACTGCAATAGTTTTTTCAGGGTAATTGCTTAAAAAGCGTCGAACGATTTCATCCGTTACAGAAGATTTTCCTGCACCTCCGGTTCCGGTAATACCGAGAACTGGCGATCCTCTTTTAATTTTATCCTTTGCGATTTGCACTTCTTCGCCGTTTTCAGCTTGCGTAATGGATTTCGCTACTGTCTTTATATCACGCCATTCTTCGAGAACAAATTTTCCCTTATGTCCATTCGAATCTTTTAGTTCCTTCTTTTCTGTTTGCTGACCTGATTTCTTTATTACATCTTCGATCATTCCTTCCAGCCCCATTTTTCTTCCGTCGTCGGGCGAATAAATTTTAGTAATTCCATAAGCCTCCAACTCCGCAATTTCCTCCGGCAAAATCGTTCCGCCGCCCCCGCCAAAAATTTTGATGTGGCCATACCCATTTTCATCCAAAAGATCTTTCATGTATTTAAAAAATTCCAGGTGGCCGCCCTGGTAACTCGTTACAGCTATTCCCTGTGCATCTTCCTCAATAGCACATTCTACAATTTCACGAACGCTTCTGTTGTGACCGAGATGGATAATTTCTGCACCTTTGCTTTGCATGATCCTTCTCATAATATTGATCGCTGCATCGTGCCCGTCAAATAGTGATGCGGCGGTTACAATTCTTACTGTATGATTTTTTTTGTTGGCCATTCTTTTTTATTGCACGAATTTGGTTCGAATTATACAAATTAAAAAAAGTGAATGTGATTACCCGTAAAATTACGACTAAAGAAAAGAAATTGAATTTGTTAGAATTTTTAAATGAAATGCCTTTCGATTATTTACAGTAAAGCAATAAATAAATGAGATTTTAAATTCCCGTTAATAGTCTTTTAACGTTGTTAAATCATCTTAAACGTCAACTCAGCAAACTCTTTCACACTCAATGTTTCCGCTCTTCGGTCAAAAAAATGATCTTCTAAATCTTCTTTTGCAATCAAACTCTTTACTCCGTTTCGCAGTGTCTTACGGCGTTGGTTAAACGCGGTCTTTACTAAAACCCAAAAAGCCCTTTCACTTTTCACAGGCAAATAACTTTTTCTTGCCGTTAATCTGATAACACCGCTTTGTACTTTTGGCTGAGGGGTAAAACATTCATTACCTACAGAAAACAAATATTCCACATCGTAATAGTACTGAATAAGCACACTTAATACGCCATAAATTTTACTTCCTTCTTTAGCCGCAGCCCTTTCTGCTACTTCTTTTTGAAACATACCAATCACTTCCGGAACATACTCTTTCCATTCCAGGACCTTAAATAGTATCTGAGTAGAAATATTGTACGGAAAATTTCCGATGACGGTAAACGGTTCGTCAAAAGGACGATCCATTTCCAAAAAACTTTTATTGATTAAATCATTTTTTAGAGAAGGAAATTCTTTCAAAAGAGAACTTACTTTTTCATCATCAAGCTCAACCGCTTTAAAATGAATGTTGGGAATTTTTACCAAATGTTTAGTGAGCGCACCACCCCCAGGGCCAACTTCCAGTAAATTTTTGAATGGATGTTGAATTAATGCCGCGATAATTTTATCCACCACTTTCTGGTCTTTCAAAAAATGCTGGCCGAGAGATTTTTTAAGTGTGTGCATGTGGACGCAAATTAAGGATAAGTTTATTGGTTAAATAGTTTATTAGTTAATTGGTAAATCGGTTTACTGGTAAATAAGATTCTTGATTATTTGTGCGTTTACTGTAATTTTCAAATTAACACGACTTGCCCCGTCTTTTTCGGGATTATCGAATTAGCATATCAGCATATTAACTCATGATTTATTCAACCAAAAGCATCGTTTTAAGAACCGTAAAATACGGTGAGACAAGCGTGATTGCCTCTATCTTTACTGAATTATTTGGCGTGCAATCTTACCTGGTAAATGGTGTTCGCACATCCGGCAAAACCACCAAAGCACATTTTTTTCAGCCTTCTTCCATTTTAGAAATGGAAGTTTATCATAATGAATTAAAAAACCTGCAAAGAATAAAAGATCTAAGATGGAGTGTGCTTTATAAAAATATTTTAAGTGATGTTATTAAGAATAGCGTGGCACTTTTTATGGTGGAGTTGTTACAGAAAAATCTAAAACAACCTGAAACCAATGAGGACCTATTTCATTTTTGCGAAGATGCACTTTTGGAATTAGATCATTCTGATGAAAGTATCACCGCTAATTTTCCGATTTATTTTTCGATGCAGTTAGCGCCATTTTTGGGAATCCGGTTACAAAATAATTATTCCGAAAAAAGAAACATTTTCAATTTGCAGGAAGGGATTTTTTCAGAAGAAAACTCAATGGCTGCCGAACATGTTGATGCTGAAATAAGTTTTTACATCTCAGAACTACTAAAAGCGATACATCCGAACGACTTACGCGAAATAAAAATGAACCGAAAAACCCGCGGCACAATTCTAAAAACTATGGAAAGCTTTTACGCGTGGCATGTGCCTGAGTTTGGCAGCATGAAAACCCTGAATGTTTTGTCGGATATTTTATAACTAATCCCTATTCTTTGAAGAAAGATAAATAGAAATATGAATTTGATTAAATTGTTTCTTTGCTGTAGTCACTAAAGGATATTTAAAGTAATCTTTTTATTTTTGAGCCCTTAACTATTTTTGCATTTTCAATATTCCCGATCAGAATTACTCCCGGCGTTTTTCCCTTTGCAAAATTCCCCAATTGGTTATCCATCTGCAAAGTTTTTGCGCCATTTATTGTGGCCCACGATAATAAAGTTTCCGTTTTTATTTCAGGATATTTATTTACGATCGTTTTTATTTCCTCCAAAATATCTAGTTGATGATTAGACGCAAGGCTATCAGTGCCCAAAATAATATTTAGACTATTTTTTAAAAATAGATCTACGGGGGGCAGTGCATTTTCTATATAGAGATTGGCATTTGGACAAAGACAAAATGAAATTAGCTGGTTTTCATTTTTGTGCTGATCTATAAAATCCAAATCTTTCTGCCTGGTAAAAGTATTGTGAACCAAAATAACCGATGCTGCGGACGAAAATTTTTCGAAATAGCTCTCCACACTTCTTATTTTTCTGGGTTTATAAAATGAATTGTCGATGTTCATCATTTTGTACATTTTTGTAAAATCTCCTTTTCCTTCCAAAAAAAACAGGTCTTCATCAGGGCTTTCCTGGTTGTGAATGCTTATCGTTTTCCCGTTGAAAAATGGAATCATTTCGCTCCACAATTTTTCTGAAACTGAATAAGGTGCATGAGGAACTATAGATGCCTTTAAACCACTCCCGACAAATTCATCATATATGTTTTTACTTCTTTCAAATCGCAATTTGGCAATTTCAGGAATCCATCCCGCTGTTTCGACAAAGTTGTAATATTGGAGATGCTGTTTTGTTTTCTGCAGAACAGTTAAAGAATTATTACAAATGTCACCGACGGCAACAATGCCATTTTGCCACATTTCATTTTCGCCTTTTTCAATCGAATCCAGGATTTCATCTTTTACAAAATGTCTTTCAGAAACTACCTTGGAGACAAAACCAACTAGCCCGGTTTTTTCGGGAATTATATTTTTAAGATGTGATAGTTCCAGGTGGCAATGCGCATTAATAAACCCAGGCGAAAGAATTCCTTCAAAAATTTCAATATTTTCTCCCGCTTCGTTTATATCTACAATCTCATTTATTTCTCCATTTTCACAGGCAATTAACACATTGTCACCCGTCAATAACTTCTCCCCGTTGAATAAATAATCAGCTTTAAATTTTCGGTATCGCATGTAAAAAGGATTAGATTAATTTTGCCTACAATTGTCAAAGATACAAGGGTAAAAATTTCCACATAAATTGATACTTAATTTACCCATTCATCAATTAAATAAATTTTGAAAGAAAAATATGCTTGAAAAACTCGATGCCATAAGAGCAAGATTTGAAGAATTGGGAATCGCCTTATCCAATCCTGAAGTAGTTAACGATAATAAAAAATACAAGCAACTAAGCAAGGAATACCGAAGCCTTGAAAGGATCGTAGTAGAGCGGAATAAATATGCCAGCGTTCTGGACAACATTGCGTTTAACAGAGAAGTACTCACTACTGATGATGACGAGATGCGTGAAATGGCGAAAGCTGAACTTCCTCAATTGCAGCAGGAAAAAGAAGAACTTGAAAAGAATATCCGCAATATGCTGATACCAAAAGACCCGCAAGACGAAAAGAATTGTATACTTGAAATAAGAGCCGGAACTGGCGGGGACGAGGCCTCTTTATTTGCCGGCAACCTGATGAGAATGTATCTAAAATTCTGTGAATCAAAAGGTTGGAAAACAGCTCTTCTTAGTGAAAGCGAAGGAACAGTTGGCGGGTATAAAGAGGTACAAATAGAAGTGACTGGCGATGATGTATATGGAACATTAAAATTTGAGAGCGGCGTACATCGCGTGCAACGTGTGCCTGACACTGAAGCCAGTGGACGGGTTCATACCAGCGCAGCGACCGTGGCTGTAATGCCGGAAGCGCAAGAAGTAGATGTGGAAGTGAGAGACATTGATGTGAAAATGGAGACCGCACGAAGCGGTGGCGCTGGAGGCCAGAATGTAAATAAAGTGGAAACAAAAGTAATGTTGACGCACATTGCAACGGGTTTAGTGATAGTGTGTCAGACCGAAAGAAGCCAGTTGGGAAATCGCGAAAAGGCTATGCAGATGCTGCGGACGAAACTTTACGAAGAAGAAGTACGTAAGCAGGAAGAAGAAATATCACGGCATCGAAAAAGCCTCGTAAGTTCCGGCGACAGATCTGCTAAAATAAGAACCTATAATTTTCCACAGGGAAGAGTAACAGATCATCGTATCGGGTTGACTGTGTATAACTTAGAAGATGTTTTGAACGGAGAATTGGGCGAATTTATCGATGCGTTACAGTTTGCGGAAAATTCGGAAAAACTCACCTCACAATAAATTTTATAGAATAAAGCAGATAGGTCGTGATGAATTGAATAGTATTTGTTTTAAGCTAATAATATTAGTATATTTGAGCTAAAATTATTAGCCATGTTTACAGGAATGAGTTTAATAGAATTTACAAAAAAGTTTCAGA
>DATCFI010000310.1:0-3849 GCA_036509585.1 Hanamia sp.
GCAATTGGTGCTTATCACTTCCTGCCTAAAAAACCTTCCTTAGCCAGCCATTTTGAAACTGATAATTCTAAATCTTTACAACTTTCCCTGTAATTTTGTCTCGCTTATCTCGAACTCACGTTAATTAATAATCTAAAGCTTAATTGGCTGCTTTTTTGATTTACTCCGCTAATCTATGAAAGTAAAAATAAGGATTGATATTTATGGATGCCGTTGGCCGGGAGGCCAGACGGCGGCTGAAAAGGCATAAAGCAAATATTCTAATTAATAATCTAAAGCTTAATTGGCTTCTTTTTTGATTCATTCCGCTAACCTATGAAGGTAAAAGTAAGGATTGATATTGGGGTGCCGTAGGTCGGAGACCAGACGGCGGAATTAAGCCATTTTACTTCATATCAATTTCTTTGATCTCCTTTTCATATTTTTTAGGCAATAATAGTTTTTTAATTGCTACATCTAATTTAATATGTATGCTTAATTTATAAAAAGGTATTATAAATGTTAGCATTGATATTTTGCTAAAACCCAATAGCTGCCTTACTTTTTCAGGGATAATTAATTTCTGGCCTTCAATCAGAACGAAATAACGGATAGGCCCAAGATGCTTTTTGTATTGCTTAAACAAATCCAAAGTGTATTTACTTTTTCCAAGATCGCTTTCCATATCGTGCTCTCTTTGAATTAACCAGTTTGAATAATTGACTGAAAGATTTTTTAATTTCATCCTGGCTCCAAACCTGTAAAATACATCATACACTTCTTCTTTTTCCTGCATCGATAATTTCCTTTCCAACACTTCGTAAGAAGCGATTGAATAATGAATGAGCATGTAAAGAACATCACGATAAGCCCAATCGGGTATTGATTCTCCGCGATTATGTTCTACCACTTTATGGATGTTATAAATGGAATCAATTGTTTGTAATGCATGTTCATTTTCGGCAAAAATGATTCTTCTTGCATAGCTCACAGTTGAAAATAACCTGTTCAACGGATCAGTAGGAAGCCTGCCTGTAAAGTAAAGCCAGTCAACGGCTTTGTTCAATGCAAATTCAGCTGCCGCACCTGCAAAAATAAAAAGCACTGTATCACTTTTGCCCCATATATCGCGGACTATTGAATCTTTTTCAACAAAATATTTCATTGCAAAAATGATTAAAGAAATCTTTTAAAAATTTAAACAAGGATCATAAGGAGTTGGTACAAACTTTCAAACTTCTACTTTTTTTAATAGTTTCCGTTTTCTATATACAGTTATTACAATAGCTATCAATATTAGAAACCATGATATAAAAGGAACACTAAGATACACACCCGTAGGGGGCTTAGTTCTATGTTGGAATAATGTAATACCATAACATGCCAAAGAACCAAGTGAAACAAATAACATCAGCCAGTACAACATCTTAGGGGCAATAATAAGCCGGAGTTTAGAAACAACGTGCACCAAAAACAGGGCAATATAGGGGGAGAGAACCCAACCTACAAAAAGAACAAGTAATAGAACAGGTGAATGACGGCCTGCGTTTAGTACTAAGCCAAATGAGCCAACCGCACTAATCCATAGAATTGTGAAAGCTATTTTACGCATAATATTATTAGCATAAAGATATAAAAAAAAGCTGCTAAATTGCCGCCTTAATAATTTTAGCCTTCGTGGCTTTCTTTTTTATAAGTAATTTTATTTAGTGGCTCGCCCTAAAAAAAGTTTACATGTTAATAGTTAAATCCCGCATTATCCTTTTGCTTTCATTATTCTTCGTTTTTCAATAATCAATAATTATACAAAAGCTTCGAGGGCATTAAAATCATTTAGCAGCATGGTAATATAGCCCAGGCACCATATAGCCGGTTTGCGAAACCGCCTCATCGTATCTTCAAAATCACCTTTGTTGATAAGGCGCACCCTACCGATTTCTGAATAAGCCAGCCATCCGTTATCTAACCACTTGGTGATAGTGGCGGGGCCGGTATGCAATTTTTTACAAAACACAGAAAACTCGAACCAATCATCTGAAAAATTAATTGTTTCAAATTTTTCCGCTTCTTCTAATTGCACGGAATTTAATCTATTAATATCGCCGGCCAGCGGTTTCTTTGCCAGCGCTTTTTTTGCTTCTATTGCTTTTTTAAGTTCTGCAGGTGTGGGTGGCGCTAATTTACTCAGCCTTCTTAATGAAGTTTTGGGTTTTTGGGCATTCTTTTTTCTTGCAGGGGTTTCATTTTTTTGGTTCATATAGATTGTTTTTAAATTTCAGTTGGATAGGTGAAATTCAGATAGCGCAAGGCTCAGTCAGCTCCTGGTTTTTATTGATTCCTAAATATAATAAGTTTATTGGATAAACCAAGTGAATCCGGATTTTATTTGAGCATAAAGATGTTTAGCCGCTTTTGTTCTCACTATCCTAGCCGAAAAGAATCAACACTAAAAGCAATTTTACCACCAAGGGCACAAAGAACACAAAGAAAACAAAAAAAGTTTCGTTTTTTTCGCAAAAAAAATCCTTACTGCGCTTTGTGTATGTCGTGGTAAAAAAAATCAGGCAAAGCCTGCAAAACTTTCCCACCACTTAGGACGGTTGATTATAAGGTACCATAAAAAAAGGTTGCTATCTTTTCGGATAACAACCTCCACCATATTATTCACAAAACACCATTTTTACTGCGCAAACCACCTGGACAAAGTGCTGTACGCTAACTGGTTTCTGCTGCCCACTACGGCTACTCTTACCCAGTATTGTTTACCCGGCGTAAGGTTAGTAAACAGAAACTTGCTGGAACTGGACGTGTTGCTGGCCCACACCGTGTTCTCTGTGGGAAATTCCGTAGCTATCTGGTGTACATAGCTGTTAGCGCCCCACACGCGGCTTACCGTACTTATCATTTCACCCGAGCTAAGGCCTTGGGAAAGGGTTACATTTCCGGGATTAGAAATATAACGTGGTTCGGGCCTTTTGCTAAGCGTGTACCCGCTGCTTACCAGCGCGGGTTCGTCGCCATCGGCAATTACCATTACGCTGAGCCCAAGCTGCTTTAGAAGGGCAGTCAGTTGCTGGCGGCTTTTGTTTTTTTGAGCCACCGCATTCTGTTCCTTCGTACCGGCTGCTTTAAGATTCTCTATGTAAATATCAAGCGCTACCTTCATCCCGGCAACCGGCGCGGCAATGCTTTCATACACGGCGTTTCCATTCATAGAATTGTAGATCAATTCTGCTTTTTTCTGGAAATTCGCATCAGAGAATCTGTCAAATGAAATTAAAATTTTTTTCATATCGTTTGTTTTTTGGTTTTTCCCCACAATATTGTGGTTTGGATAGATAACCAAGTTTGTGCTTTTGATATTGTAAGCGGTGCCATCTACTTTTGCCTCATGTAAATTAATGTGGCCTAATGTGACGAAATGCAAATGAAACCCATAAAAAAGCTTTTTGGCGGGGGCTCCTCTTATTCTTTCATTTTAGTGCACCGGCGTTTTGGTTTCTTCAAATAATTTAGTAATAACAAAAAAAACAGTCAGAATGATTAGGAATAAAGCACCATGTTGGCAAGCAAAACCAGGAATAACTGTAAAACCTGAAATACATTTTTAGCAGTAAAAAATAAATCTGTAATCTTGTATCAGTAACAACAAAAAAACTTGACAAGCAAATTCTAATTTAACCTCAGAATGTGTCAAGTAATTTTAGGAAGGGTCAACTTCGACCATCAAACTGTAGGCTTCCCCTTTTTAGTACATATCTAAAGTAGACTTTTTAATTGATTTTTGGATACAGGCTGGTGGACGGAATGAAGCGGAGGCGTAGCCGAAGCGTAATGTAGTCCACCAGCCTGTATGGTTTTTTGTTGTTC